>QHSB01000317.1 GCA_003220335.1 Candidatus Rokuibacteriota bacterium | reverse complement strand
GAAGTCCTTCGCCGTCGGCGGCGCGTCCTGGTAGTAGATGTAGGGGACGCCCCAGCCGAGGATGCCGTGGCCCTCGAATACGGTGTCCACCATCTTCTGGCGGTCGATGGCCATCGAGATCGCGCGCCGCACGCGCACGTCGTTGAACGGCGGCCGGTCCTGCGCGAGCGCGATGCCGAACGGCGCGAGCGTGTTGTGATAGGCCTGCACGAGCGTCTGCGGATTCGTCTTGCGGACGACCTCCACCTCGGAGGGGCTCGCCAGCCAGATGAAATCGGCCTGGCCGGTGCGGAAGGCGGCCAGCCGCGTGGCCGCGTCCGGCGTGGAGAGGATGACGTACTCGTCGACGTACGGCCGGCCCTTGTCCCAGTAGTCGGGATTGCGCTGCAGCACGATCCGCACCTTGCGCGTGTGCTCCTTGAGGACGTAGGGCCCGGTGCCGATCATGCGCTTCTTGAGGTCGCCGTCCTCCTCCAGCACTTCCTTCGGGAAGATGACGGCGACCGGCTCGGCGACGTTCTGCGCGAACAGCGTGTTGGGCGTCTTGAGATGCACGCGCAGCGTGTGCTTGTCCGGCGTCTCCATCCCCTCGATTTCCTGGAACGTGAACGCCTGCACGCCTTCCTTCGCGTACTGCTCGTAGCAATACTTGACGTCGGCCGCGGTCAGCTCGCGCCCGTTCAGCGGCGCCACGTTCTGCCACTTCACACCCTGGCGGATCTTGAACGTCCACACGCGGTGATCGGGGCTGCTCTGCCACGACTCGGCCAGATCGCCCTTGAGGGTGAGATCGGCGGGCCCGGCCGCCTCGTCGGTGAACGGATAGCGCACGAGGCGGTTGCTGGTGAGCCCGGCGAACTGGAAGAGGCCGACCGACTGCGTGTGGCGCGGGTCGATCACGGGCGGATCCCAGGCCGACGCGCGCGTCATGGTGCCGCCGCGTTTGGGCGGCTTGGCGCTGGCCGGGAGCCAGTCGGGGTACGCAGACGTGGCTGCCGCCGCAGGCCGCCGGCCGCTCAGGAGGGCGGCCGCACCGACGCCGGTCGCCGAGAGCCTCACGAAGTCGCGTCGATTCAGTCGGGAGGGCATAAGCGAACTCTCCTTCTCATTTGCGTCGTCGCGAAGGAAAGAGACAGGGCCGGCGCCGCTTCCGAGTGGCCGGAACATTGCCGGACGTTCGGGGACAAGTCAAGGGGCTGTCCGGAGGTATCATCTGCGCCTGGAGGGACCCGCATGAACTACACGCGCATCTCCGCCGACTGCCACATCGACATGCCCTGGATCCCGCCCGACCTCTTCACTGCCAACGCCTCCGCGGCCCTGCGCGAGCGCATGCCCTACGTCACCGACGGCCCCGACGGCCCGTACTGGACGTCGAAGAAGGGCGCCTCGTTCGGGCTGGTGGGCGGTGTGGGTCCGTCGGGGCAGAAGCTGGTGCCCGGGCAGAACTATCGGGTCGACAAGATGGCGGAGACGGGCCTCTACGAGGACGGCAAGAAGGGCGTTCGGCGCCCGACCGATCCCCACCTGCGCATCAAGGACATGGAGCGCGACGGCGTGGACGCGGAGGTCATCTTCGGGATTCTGGGCGCCGCCACCCGCCTGAACGATCACGAGGCGGCCATCGAGATGTTCCGCATCTACAACGACTGGCTCGCCGACTTTTGCCACCACTATCCCGACCGCCAGATCGGCCTCGCCTGCCTGCCCTACGGCGACATCGACGCCGCCGTGCGCGAGATCCACCGCGTGGCCAAGCTGGGCCTGCGCGGCGTCGAGATGTCGTGCTCGTGGGACATGGAGCCGATGTATCACCCGATGTGGGAGCCGTTCTGGCAGGCCGTGAACGAGGTGCGGCTGCCCCTGCACTTCCACACGTTCCCGAGCGTGCCGCCGCAGGCGCGCGACAAGCTGACCGGCCTCACGCGCCGCGCCGCGCTGTTCACCGGCGTCTCCGCGTTCCAGATGAACCTGATCAACATCCTGGCCGCGATCATCGGCGCCGCCGTGCTCGAGCGCTACCCGCACCTGCGCGTCTCGTTCGGCGAGAGCGGCATCGGCTGGATCCCCTATGCGCTGGACCGCATGGACTTCGAGTGGGAGGATCGCTTCCGCGATCTCGGCCTGACCATGAAGCCGAGCGACTACTGGCGACGCCAGTGCAAGGCCACCTTCCAGTTCGACCGCATCGGCACCCGGATGATCGACGAGATGGGCGCGGAGACGCTGATGTGGGCCTCCGACTATCCGCACACCGACGGCGTGTGGCCGGAGTCGTCGAAGTACATCGAGGAGCAGTTCGGCCACCTGCCGGCCGACGTCGTGCGGAAGATCACCTGCGAGAACGCCGGGAAGTTTTACGGCCTGATGAGGTAGCCACCATGGGCGACGATCTCTCGAAACTTCTCGAGACGACGCAGGCCGAGCGGCTGGCCACGGGCTTCCTCTTCACCGAGGGCCCGCTCTGGCACCCGGACGGCTTCTACTACTTCGTCGACATCCGGCGGAGCAACCTGCATCGCATCACGCCGGGCAAGCCGCCGGAGCTGGTGCGCGCGGACACCGGCGAGGGCAACGGCACGACGTTCGATCTGCAGGGGCGGCTCGTGATCTGCGAGGGCGGCCACCGTCGCGTCACGCGCTGGTCGGCGGACGGGCGGAGCGAGGTCCTGGTGGATCGGTACGAGGGCAAGCGGCTCAACCGGCCCAACGACGTCGTGTGCAAGTCGGACGGCAGCCTGTGGTTCACCGATCCCGGGCTGCGCGTGCCGCTGGCCGAGCGCGAGCTGCCGTACGCCGGTGTCTATCGCATCGCTGCCGACGGCGTGGTCGCCCTCATGGCCGATTGCGAGTACCCGAACGGGCTGGCGTTCTCGCCCGACGAGCGCACGCTCTATGTGGCCAACACGCGCTGGACGGCGTACATCCACGCGTTCGAGCTGGACGCCGCCGGCAAGGTGCTGCGGCGGCGGATCTTCGCCGACATGTCGTCCGACGAGCCCGACGGCGTCCCCGACGGCATGAAGGTCGACGTCGAGGGCCGCGTCTACTGCACCGGGCCCGGCGGCACCTGGGTCTTCGCGGCGGACGGCAGGCGCCTCGGGATCATCCGCACGCCGGAGATCCCGGCCAATCTCGCCTTCGGCGGCCCCGATCTGAAGACGCTCTTCTTCACCGCGCGCACGTCGATCTACACGCTGCGCGTGACGACGCCGGGCCGCCCGCACCCGTGGTACCGATGAAATTCGGAACCTTCCTGCTGATGCAGTCACCGTCGGCGCGGTCGTCGCAGGAGATCTACGCGCGCGGGGTCGAGGTGGCCCAGGCGGCGGAAGCGCTCGGCTTTCGCAGCGTCTGGCTGGCCGAGCATCACTTCTCGACCTACGGCTACCTCTCGCGGCCGGTGCAGCTGGCCACCTACATCGCGGCGAAGACCACGCGGCTGCGCGTGGGCACGGCCGTCATCGTGGTGCCGCT
>QHSB01000316.1 GCA_003220335.1 Candidatus Rokuibacteriota bacterium | reverse complement strand
CCTGCTGTTCGTCACCCCGGAGGGCCTGCCGATCACCGAGTACCTACCTGAGGACCACGAGGGCCGGCACGCGTACGGCGTCGTCACCGACCCGACGCCCGACAAGGGCCGCGCCACCGCCAGGGTGCTCGAGCGGCAGCAGGCAGAGGGCACATGAGGCAGGCGCATCGCCAGGAGATCCGCGTCCCCGGCATGCCGGAGCCGATCAGCCACTTCACGCACGTCGTGCGCGCGGGCCGGCTGGTGTTCGTCTCCGGGTGCGTTGCCAGCGACGAGAACGGCAAGACGGTGGGCGGCGGCGACATCGTCGCGCAGACGCGCCAGGTGCACGAGAACATCAAGCGCTGTCTGGCCGCCGCCGGCGGAACCTTCGCCGACGTCTGCAAGGTGACGGTGTTCCTCAAGAACGTGGCCGACCGCGAGAAGGTCAATACCGTGCGCAAGGAGTACTTCGGCCCGCACCGGCCCGCGAGCACGCTCATCGAGATCTCGCGCCTCGTGCGCGACGACCTCCTGATCGAGATCGAAGCCACCGCGGTGCTGCCGAACGGCGCGACCACCGGGCGTGCGGAGCCCCGCGCGTCCAGAGCAGGTCACCTGCGGCTCAAGCCAGCCTCGCGGACCCCGCGACAACAAAACAAGCGCCGAAGGCGCTAGCCGTGCCCACCGTCCGCCTGCGCGACGCCTCCGAGTATCCCGAGCCCGCACGGCGGCTCTTCGAGCTGTCCAGGCAATGGTTCGACTACGATTTCAAAGAGCCGCCGGCCATGAGCCGGGTGATGGCCTGGGACCCGCACTTCGGCGGCCCGCACGGCCGGGCGATGAAGCGCGCGATGGCGCCGGGCGAGTTCTCGCGCGGCGAGAAGGAGATGGTGGCCGCCGCCGTCAGCGGCGTCAACGCCTGCACCTACTGAGTCGAGGCGCACACTGCAGCCGGGAAGCTGCAGGGGATGACCGGCGACGACCGGTGGTACGAGGCGGCCTTCGTGGTGGGCATCACCAACGCGCTCAACGTCGTCGCCGACGGTCTCGGCGCCGCGCCGATGCCGCAGGTCGAGCCCGAGACGGCGCCCGCGGAGGTGCAGACGGTCTTCGCCGACATCCGCGCGTTCTACGGGACGGGCACCCCGGTCGCCGACGTCCTGGGCGGCCAGATCCCGACGCCGTTCGGCCTCATCGCGCACGACCCCGGCTATCTCGCCGACGTCTGGGCCGCCGTGAAGCGCGCCTTCACGGACCGCCGGTTGAGCCGCCGCCACAAGGAGGCGCTGGCGTTCGCGGTCTCGCTGACGACGCGCTCGGCGTTCGGCACCGCCTTCCACCTGGGCGAGATGCGTCGTCTCGGCGTGGGCGAGCGCGGGGTCATGGAGGTCGTGGGCGTCACGCAGATGTTTTCCTCATATACGAAGATCGCCGACACCCTGCAGCTGTCGTCGGACATGGCGGACATCGCCCCCGCGGACCCGTCCGGCGTGCCGGACCCCGGCGCGGGCTGAGGGCAGGCGGATGAGCACCCACGCGCGCGAGCGCGCGATCGAGCTGTGGCGCGAGGCCTACCGCCAGCAGATCGCCGGCGACCTCGAGGGGGCGATCGAGACCTATCGGCGCTCCATCGCCATGTGCCCCACCGCCGAGGCGCACACGTTCCTCGGCTGGACGTACTCGTTCCAGGGCCGGCTCGAGGAGGCAACGGCCGAGTGCCTGCGCGCCATCGAGGTCGACCCCGACTTCGGCAATCCGTACAACGACATCGGCGTCTACCTCATGCAGCAGGGCAAGCTCGAGGAGGCCATCCCCTGGCTCGAGCGCGCCAAGCAGGCGGCGCGCTACGAGCCGCGGCAGTTTCCGTTCATGAACCTCGGCCGGATCTACCTCAAGCAGGGCCGCTGGTGGGAGGCGCTACGCCAGTTCGAGGCCGCCGTTCGCCTGGCCCCCGGCGACGCCGACCTCGCCAAGACCCTGCATTCCTTGCGCGGTCGCCTGAACTGACGCGGCGTACACTGGGAACTATGGAGGACCCTCGCGGAGCCCGCGCGGGTGCCGGGTGCCCGGTGTGCTGGCGCCGGTTCCAGCCGGGCCAGGGTCGGTATCGGGTCGACGCGGGCGACGTTCATGTCGATTGCCTGCCGGCTCTCCGAAGCCGTCGCCCCGCCCCCCAGCCCTCCACCTCCACCTCGGCAGCGACGCTCGCGGGTGTCACCGCGCTCGTGGTCGAGGACAACGGCGACTCGCGTGATTTCTTCGCCTTCGCGCTGCAGCATTGCGGCGCCACCGTGCACGTCGCGGGCTCGGTGCGAGAGGCTCTCGACACCGCCGCTCGCGCCGCTCCCGACGTCGTCATCAGCGACCTGTCCATGCCCGATGCCGAGGGCTACGCGCTCGTGCGGGCGCTGGGTGCCAGCGGTCGACGGCCGTCGACCGTTGCGGTGACCGCCTTCCCGGCCAGCTATTCCCGCGACCGCTGCCTGGAGGCCGGCTTCGACGCCTTCCTCACGAAGCCCGTGGACCCGGCGGAGTTGTGTGACGCCGTCCGCAAGCTGCTCGACTCCCGGGAGCGCGGCGCCGGCTGATCCGCCCGAGGGCCTCTCCCTGGCATCGCGTTTGTAGTGGCTCGGGTCATGACACCCAAAGACCGCGCGTCCAGCGTCGGGAATCGCCCCGGCCGGCCCTATCCCCTCGGCGCAGTCTGGGACGGCTCGGGCGTCAACTTCGCCCTCTTCTCCGAGAACGCCACCGGCGTGGAGCTGTGCCTGTTCGACGGCGACCGCGAGACGCGGATCCCCGTGATCGAGAACACGGACCACGTCTGGCACAGCTACCTGCCCGAAGCGCGCCCGGGCACGCGCTACGGCTATCGGGTGCACGGCCCCTGGGACCCCGCCAACGGCCACCGCTTCAACCCGGCGAAGCTGCTGCTCGATCCCTACGCGCGCGCGATCGACGGCACGATCACGTGGGGCGACTCGCTCTTCGCCTACGAGGTCGGCGCCGGTGAGGGCGCGGACACGAAGATCGACGAGCATGACAGCGCCGAGCACATGCCGAAGGGCATCGTGGTGGACACGGCGTTTACCTGGGGCGGCGACCGGCCGCCGCGCACGCCGTGGAACGAGACGCTGATCTACGAGCTTCACGTCAAGGGTTTCACCCAGCGTCACCCCGACGTGCCGGAGACGTTGCGCGGGACCTACGCGGGGCTGACAGCGCCCGCCCCCCTCGAGCACCTCAAGGCGCTCGGCGTCACCGCCGTGGAGCTGATGCCCGTGCACCAGTTCGTCTCGGACCGATATCTCAAGCAGAAGGGCCTCAGCAACTACTGGGGCTACAACTCGATCGGCTTCTTCGCGCCGGACTTCCGCTACGCCTCCGCCACCCAGCTCGGGGCCCAGCTCAACGAGTTCAAGACGATGGTCAAGACGCTGCACGAGAACGGCATCGAGGTGATCCTCGACGTCGTCTACAACCACACGGCGGAGGGCA
>QHSB01000315.1 GCA_003220335.1 Candidatus Rokuibacteriota bacterium | reverse complement strand
ACCAGCTCAACGCGCTCAACCGCCAGCTCTCGGCGGAATTGCACGAGGCAGTCACCCGCGCGGTGGCCGACGACGCGGTCGGCTGTATCGTCATCACGGGCGCCGGCCAGAAGGCGTTCTCCGCGGGCGGCGACATCCATGAGCAGCGCGAGGACGACAAGAACTACACGCAGGCGGAGCTGGATGCGCTCGGCGCCGAGCGTGCCCGCGGCTTCTACGAGATCGGCGCGTGCGCCAAGCCGACCATCGGGATGATCAACGGCCTCGCCTACGGCGGCGCCGGCGTGCTGGCCTCGTCGCTCGACATGCGCGTGGGCTGCGAGCACGCGTCGTTCCGCTTCCTGGCCGCTGCGTACGGCCGCATCAACACCACGTGGACGCTGCCCAACCAGGTCGGCTGGCCCATCGCGAAGGAGCTGCTGTTCTCCGGCCGGGAGGTGAAGGCTGAGGAAGCGCAGCGCATCGGCCTGCTCAACCACCTGGTGCCGTGCGCCGAGCTCCGCGACAAGACGCTGTGGCTGGCCACGATGATCGCCAAGAACCGGCGACCGTCGGTGATGGGTGTCAAGGCCCTGCTGCTGCAGGGCATGGGACGGGATCTCGAGCAGCAGTGGAAAAACGAGCGCGACTACACGGCAAACGTCGCGCGCCCGGCGAAGGCCGAGGAGGCCTTCCCGGAGTTCATCGCGCGCAAAGGACGAAAGGACTGACGATGGCGACGATCACGGGTTCCGAGGTGCTGGCGCAGGCGCTGCGCTCGCAGGGCGTCGACACGATGTTCTACCTGATGGGCGGGCCGATGCTCGAGACGGAGGCCGCCTGCATCAAGCTCGGCATCCGGGCGATCGACCATCGTCACGAGCAGGCCGCCTCGTTCGCGGCGCACGCGTGGACGCGCGTGATGCGGCGTCCCGGCGTCTGCATGGGGTGCTCCGGCCCCGGCGCCACGAATCTGGTGACCGGCGTGGCCACCGCGTTCACCGACTGCGCGCCGCTGGTGGCCATCGGGGGCGCGAGCCCGCGCGTCTACCAGGGCATGGAGGCGTTCCAGGAGATCGACCAGCTCTCAGTCATGAAGCCGATCACCAAGTGGGCGGAGCGGATCTTCGACGCCAAGCGCATCCCCGACGTCGTCGCCACCGCCTTCCGGCAGGCGACCACCGGGCGTCCCGGCCCCGTGTACATCGACATGCCCGGCGACATCCTCGGCGAAAAGGTGGAAGAGGAGAGCATCCACTACGCGCCGGCCTGGAAGCCGGCGCCGCGGACGCTCGGCGATCCCGCCGCGGTCAAAGAAGCCATCGCGCTGCTCGCCCGGGCCGAGCGCCCGGTGATCATCGCCGGCAGCGGGGTGTGGTGGTCGGACGGGGCCGCCGCGCTCCAGGCCTTCGTCGAGGCCACGGGCATTCCGTTCTACACGAAGCCGATCTCGCGTGGCCTGATCCCCGAGGATCACGCGCTGTCCTTCCTCAACGCGCGCAGCAAGGCGTTCACCGAGGCCGATGTCGTCCTCGCCGTCGGCACGCGGTTCGACTGGATGATCCAGTTCGGGCGACCGCCGCGCTTCGCCGCCGACCTCAAGGTGATCCACGTCGACATCAATCCCAGCCAGCTCGGTCACAACCGCGAGGTCGACGTGCCGATCGCGGGCGACGCCCGCGCCGTCCTCGAGCAGCTGCGCGCGGAGGCAGAGGGCAAGATCAGTCCGCGGCTCTACGCGGGCTGGACGGGCAAGCTGCGGACGCTGGACGCCGAGAAGTCGTCCGAGATGGACAAGGCGATGAGCAACGACAACACGCCCATCCATCCGCTGCGCCTCTGCAAGGAGGTGCGCGACTTCCTGCGGCGCGACGCGATCCTGGTCGTCGACGGCCAGGAGATCCTGAACTTCGGCCGCCAGGCGATCCCGACCTACGTGCCCGGCCACCGGCTCAACTCGGGGGCGTTCGGCACCATGGGCGTCGGCCTGCCCTACGGCGTGGGCGCCAAGGTCGCCAAGCCCGACACCCAGGTGCTCGTGCTGCACGGCGACGGCTCCTTCGGCATCAACGCCATGGACATCGACACGGCCGTGCGTCACAAGATCCCGGTGGTTGTCGTCATCAGCAACAACGGTGGGTGGACCGCGGATGCGCCGTGGACGCGCCCGCTGCCCAAGCCCGGGCGCAACCTCGGCCATACGCGCTACGACAAGCTCGCGCAGGAGCTGGGGGCGCACGGCGAGTTCGTCGAGAAGCCGCACGAGATCCGACCGGCGCTCGAGCGCGCCTACGCGTCGGGCAAGCCGGCCGTCGTCAACGTCATCACCGACAACAAGGCGCGCGCGCAGACCGTGCGGTTCTCGGCCTACACGACCTAAGAGATGGGGGGCCCCGAAATGGCCCCCCAAACCCCCCAACGTTCGGAGCGCCCCGGCCCCCACCGCTCGGGGCGCCCGGCATAGCCGGGTCGCTCCTCAAACCCCCCAACGCTCGGGGCGCCCGGCACAGCCGGGTCGCTCCTCTAAACCCCCAACGTTCGGGGCCCCCGGCATAGCCGGGTCGCTCCTCTAAACCCCCAACGCTCGGGGCGCCCCGGCGGAGCCGTGGCACCCCTCGATAACCCGACAGGCTCTTGATAGCTCCCCGGAGAGCGGGTCGAATAGAATGAGGCCTGTGACAAGTCCGCCGGCTCGGGAGCCGTTCGGGAGGTCCGGTCAGTACGACGAGAGCGGCGTGGACCTGTCGCTCATCCGCGAGAATCTGCGGGTGACGCCTACCGAACGAGCGCGCCGCGCGGAGCGCGCGCGGCGGGCCGCCCTGAGGGTCCAGAAGATTGGTCGCGAGGCCCGAACAAAGCCCGCTTGAGCGGTTCTGCGCCGTGCTGGCCGACCACGGCGTGGAGTTCATCGTCGTCGGTGGTCAGGCCGAAGCCCTCATGGGCAGCGCACGCGTCACCTACGACGTCGACCTGTGCTATCGGCGCACGTCCGAGAATCTCGAGCGGCTCGCGACCGCGCTGGCGACGCTGAACTTGACCCTTCGCGGCGCTCCTGCCGAGCTGAAGTTTCGACTGGACGCACAGGCGCTGGCGCTGGCGCAGAATTACACGTTCGAAGTCGACGGCGAGTATCCGCTGGATCTTCTCGGCTACCTGGAGCCGATCGGCACGTACGACGACCTGGCGCCGCAGGCAGAGACCGTCTCCATCGGCGGCCATCCGACCCGCGTGATCGGGCTCGACGATCTCATCCGCATCAAGCGATACATCGGCCGACCAAAAGATCGAGAGTCACTGCTCCACCTCGAAGCCATCAAGCGCCTGCGCGAGCAGGAAGGCCTGCGCTGATTTCTCGGCCGTGACGGGCACGCACAAGCGCAGCGCCGTGCCGCCACTCTAAGTCATAATCGTGAGGTGCACGGGGTCGTCGGCACGATCTTCTTCCTGCTCGGCGGCGCCTGCGTGGCCTACCTCTGGGCCGGCGGCTCCGCCCTCGAGCGCGAGTCGCCGCTCCTCGCGCTCGGCGTCCTGCTCATCGCGCTGGCGGCGGGACTGGCAGGACGGGCGCGCGCGGCCGCGCTGCTCGTGCGCGCCGGACTCGGCGCCGGCGTGGTCGCCCTCGGCTGGACGGCCACGAGGTACGTGGCGTTCCGGGGGCTCGGCGCCACCGACGACGTGCTGGGGCGTGTCTATCTGCTGGGGATCGCCCTCGCCGTCACCGCGGTCGTCACCTTTTTCATGCTCGTGCGCCACGTGCCGCACGGGCCCGTCTTCCGGGGGATCGATCTGCTGTCGCTCGCCGGCGTGGCCGTCGCGCTCACGCTGGGCGTGGTCTGGCTCGTCGGCGACGACGCGCGGTTGCGCCCGTGCCGTCTGGGGGACGACACCGCCTGCGACGTCGTCGCGACCCGGCTGCTCGAGGCGGCCGAGCGGGCGCCCGGCACGCCACCCACGGCCTGGGAGGACGAGGCCGCGCGCGTGCTGGATCTCCACGGCTGCCGTGGGCTCGAGCCCGGACCGTGCGCGGTCCACCGTTACGCGAGCGGCAGCGTCGCCCTGCGCGCCGGTCGATTCGACGCCGCCCGCGACGCGTTCCTGAGCGCCTGCGACGAGGACCGGAGCTGGTGCGCGCGCGCCGCGCAGGAACAATCGATGCCGTGGACGCCGGACGACCGCGCGCGGCTCGAGGGCGCGCGCTAGCCCGACCGCCCGTAACGCGGCATGACCTCTGCGGTGAACAGCTCGATGGATCGCATCGCCTGCTCGTGGGAGAGATCGCCCCACTGGAACGAGCAGACGAAGTAGTTCGCGCCGGTCGCCACGTACTCGTCCATGTAGTCGCGCACGGCCGCCGGCGAGCCCGCGAGGGCCACGCCGCCCAGCCGGTTGGGATGCGGCCGGCGCGCCTGCTGATCGAACCGCTCGAGCTCGGCGTCGATGTCCCGGCGCAGCTCGCGCGCCGGCAGGCCGGCGGGCCGATCGCCGACGAAGCCGAACGAGCCGTCCTTCGTCGACAAGAACTGCGTGAGGTTGCGCTTCTCGGCCTCGAGCCGGCGCGGGGCGGCGAGGTTCCAGCGGTACTTTTCCCAGGCGGGCGTGGCGGCGGCGATGGCGTCATCGTCCGTCTCCGCCACCACCAGGTGGACGACGAGGCCGATCATCGGCTCGTCGCCCTGCACGGTGCGCGCGCCCGCGCCCTGATGCTCGTCCCACGCCGCGCGATAGCGCGGGACGGCCGCGGCCAGGCCGTCCAGGGATCCGACGATGATGGTGTGCATGCCCTCCCGCGCCGCCGTCACCGGATTGCGCATGTACCACAGCGGCGGATACGGCCGCTGGAGCGGACGCAGATACATGGGCAGCTTCTCGAAGCTGTGGAAGCGCCCGGGATACGTCAGCTCGTCGTGACTCAGCCCTGTTCGGATGATGTCCAGCGTCTCGAGATAGCGCGCGTAGTTGGTCTCGGGATCGGCCTCCTGACCCCAGAAGAACGCCTCCATGACGCCGCCCCGCCCGACCCCGATCTCCAGGCGCCCGTCGCTCAGGTTGTCGAGCATGCTGATCTCTTCGATCAGGCGCAGCGGGTGGTGCAGCGGCAAGACGTAGACGCAAGGGCCGAATCGCAGGCGACGCGTGCGCTGGGCGACGGCCCCGAGGAACACGTTCTGCGAGGGCGCGAGACTGTGGATCGCCGGCGTGTGATGCTCCGCGAGGTGATAGGCATAAAATCCCGCGGCGTCGAGGCGCTCGATCTGCAGCAGGCGCTCACGATAGATCCGATCGAGCCGCAGTCCCGGCACCGGCTCGATGTGGTCGAAGACGCCGAATTTCACGTGGCGGAGTATATGACAAATTTTGCGCCGCCGATGTCGGAGCGGCACGTCAGCCCGCCCACCCCCGCGGCCGCGCTGCCCGGACGGGGGTTTGCGCGACCTCGGCCTTTGGCCGGGAACTTGAACATCACTGGCGCATGTTTCGGAGGACGTCGATCGCGACGCGCTTCGCGTTCGTGTTTCTCCTGTCGATGGCCCTCGTCTGCGCCGCGTTCTATCTGATCCTCGACCGGATCTATCTCCATCAGCTCAAGAGGGAGGCCGAGACCGTCGCCGACAACGTCGACGCGTTCGGCACCTGGGTGGCGCAGTACGGCCGCGTGTGGGTGAAGGACGACGCGCGCAGCTCCCTGGGGCACCTGCCGCTGCTGCAGGCGGACGACGGCGCCACCGCCACGCCCGGCGCCCTGAAGGCCGTCAACTTCTACTCGAAGAACCCCGCCCTCGCGCAGCGGGAGCTTTCCGAGGTCGTCGCGCGCTCGGGCTCGCCGGCGAAGTTCCGGCTCACCTCGCACAACGTGATGAATCCCGCCAACGCGCCGGATCCGTTCGAGAGCGCCGCCCTGCAGCGCATCCGGGAGCGGGGGCTCAAGGAGTATTTCGAGCTGACGGCCGATGGATTCCGCTTCGCGCGCACGCTGTACCACAAGGCGTCGTGCATCGGCTGCCACGGCGACGCCGACCGCGCGCCGAACGACGTCAAGGTGCGCTACGGCACCGCCAACGGCTTCGGATTCCGCGAGGGCGACGTCGCCGGCGTCATCAGCGTGCGTCTGCCGGCCCCCTCGTTCTGGACGGTGGCGCTCACCATCGTGGGGCCCGCGCAGCTCGCCATGATCGCCGGCGCGTTCCTCATCGCGATGCTCTTCGTGCGGTTCGCCATCGTGGCGCCGGTCAAGCGGCTGACGCACGCGACCCATCAGATCTCGATCGCGCAGGCGGCGGATCTGGGCGTGGCCAGCATCGGCCGCAACAGCCGCAACGAGCTGCACCAGCTC
>QHSB01000314.1 GCA_003220335.1 Candidatus Rokuibacteriota bacterium | reverse complement strand
ACGAGCCCGTGCGCGTACCGGCCGGGGTAGTCGACGTAGCCGTCGCCGTCGTGATCGGCGAAGCGGTCGATCCAGTCGAGCGCCGCGTCCACGTTGGGCCGCAGCGCGCGGGCCAGCGCCAGGTCGCCCGACCACGCGACGTACTCCGCGACCAGGATCAGGAAGAGCAGCGTCGCATCCACGGAGCCGTAATACGCGGGCGACTGGGGGATCGCCCCGAGCCGCGCCAGCTCGCCGGTGCGCAGCTCGTGCAGGATCTTGCCCGGCTCCGCGTCGCGATAGGCGTCGATGGCGTTCGCCTGGTAGCGCGCGAGCAGGCGCAGCGTGTGGCCGGCCGTGGCCGAGCCGAAGGGCAGCGTCTGGATGGCGACGGTGGCCGCGTCGCGGCCGAACAGCGTCGAGAACCACGGCACGCCCGCGCAGAAGAACTGGCGCCCGTGCAAGCTCGCGCGCAACAGGCGCAGGTCGAGGAGCGCGCGCAGCATGACGCGGTCGAAGAGCGGATTCGACGAGCGCACCTCGGCCGCGCGCGCCAGCCAGAGCTGGTCGAGCCGCTCGAGCCAGCGCCGCACGCGCGTGGGCGGCGTGCCGGGGCGACCGGGCTCGCGGTGCTGCTCGCGTTCGACGCAGGGCGTGATGCTGATGCCGATCTCGCGTCGCTCACCCGCCGCCAGCGCGCAGACGAACTCGGCGCGCCGGCCGGTGAGACGATCGGGCGCCGGCGAGAACGCGAGCACGGTCGTGCAGCGCGTGCCGTCGCGCGCGTCGTAGGCGAGCTCGACGGCGTCGCCCCGGAGGCGCGGCCGGCGCACGCGGCCGCGCGGCCCGCGCACGAAGCGCTTGATGACGAAGATGTCCTCGAAGCGCGCGCGGAAGTCGAGCGACACCGTCAGCCGGGCGGGGCCGGCGCCATAGTTGCGGACGGACAGCAGCTCGTTGACGACGTCGCCGCGGATGAGGCGCTCGCGCCGGATGGCGATGGTGTTGGACGGCAGCACGCTGCCCCCGCGCTGCGGCAGCTCCGGGTTCGTGAGGTCGTGACGCGCCTCGAAGCCGCGCGTGTCGGTCACCGACAGCAGCGTCGGCGCCTGGCCGTCGAGCTCGAGCACGAAGCCGTCGAGCACACGCGTGTCGCCGTCGAAGAGGCCGTAGCCGTGCGGCCCCTGCCACGGGACGTCGCCGGTGTCGTCGGCGAGCATGAAGAGGCGGCCGTGCTTGAGCACGACCGCGTCCACCGTGTTGCCGATCCTCGCCGGGTGGGGCTGGGTGAGGATCCGATCCTTGCGCGCGCGCTGCGCGGCGCTGAGCGTCATGACCTCACGCGGCGCGCTGTGCCGCATGCGGCCGCGCGGGCTCGATGAGGATCAGGCGGCGGCGCGTGCCGGGCAGCGCCGCGCGCGCGGCATCCTCCAGGCGCAGCACCGCCTCCTCGATCTGGCGCGCCGTCAGCTCGGGACGGAACCACACGCGCGCGGAGACCAGCACCGCGTTGGGGCCGAGGTGCATCGTGTGCAGGGAGACGACGTCGCGCACCGCGGGGTCGGCGGCCAGGCGCGCGCGGATCTCGTGTTCCTGCTCGGCCGTCGCCGGCTCGCCGAGCAGCAGCGAGTAGTTCTCGTACGCCAGGAACGTGGCCACCCCGATGAGGATGAGCCCGATCGCGGCGGAGGCGGCGGCATCCCACTGGGGGCGGCCGGTGAGCTGCGCGAGGGCGAGCCCCGCCGCGGCCACCAGGATCGACAGCAGCGCTGCTCCGTCTTCGAGGAGCACGGTGGGCAGCGTGGGGTCGCGCGCCTCGCGCATGAACGTCAGGATCGGTTCGCCGCGCCGCTCGGTGCGGAACGAGTGGAGCGCGACCCCGAGCGACATCGCCTCGAAGACGAACGCGCCGGCCAGCACGAAGAACGCGCCCGGCGAGGCCACGTACGCGGGCGGCCCCAGGAACTTGTGCACGGCCTCCCAGATGGAGAAGGCGCCGCCGACGGTGAAGAGCATCGCCGACACGACGAACGCCCAGAAGTACGTGTTCATCCCGTAGCCGAAGGGATGAGAGCGGTCGGGCGGACGCTGGCTCAGCCGCATGCCGACGAAGAGCAGCACCTGGTTGCCGGTGTCGGCGAGGGAATGGAACGTCTCGGCGAGCATGGCGGCGCTGCCCGTCATCGCGGCAGTGGCGCCCTTCAGGAGGGCCAGGACGGCGTTGCCGATGAGCGCCGCCACGACCGCGGTCTTCGACTCGGACGCCATTGCAACGGATGACCGGATGCACCATCGGTGCCGTCGAGCCCCGCTGGCCTCGCGGTTGCACGGTGTCCGCGCCTCAAGGCGGCTGGAGCACGCCGCGCTCGCCTATGGCCCGCTCTACACGCTGGCCGAGGTCCGCCAGCACGTGGGCGAGGTCCTGCCGCGCCGCCTGGGCTACGTGCGCAGCGCGCTACTGGAGCCCATCGAGTCGTATCGCGAACGAATCCCGGACCATGCGCTCCTCAAGTACGACGACGCCGTCCAGAGCGGCCTGTTCGACAAGTTCTGGGTCGCGACGCCCACGTACTACCAGGAGCGTCAGGTGGATCCCTGGATCGTTGCGGAGGTCGGCGGCGCCGATTGCTGGGCGGTGATCGCGCGCTGGGACTGAGTGGGCGTCGCCGACGACCCGGTAGCGTGCCGCGGTAGGATGTGGCGCGGGAGGCGTCCATGGACTATCGCGACTACCAGCACCTCACGTTCGAGCGCCGGGAGCGCGGCGTGGTGCTCGTCACCATCAACCGTCCCGAGGTGCTGAACGCCACCAACGATCGCCTGCACTGGGAGCTGACCCAGGTCTGGCTGACGCTCGACGCCGACGAGACCGCGCGCGTGGCCGTCGTCACCGGCGCCGGCACGCGCGCCTTCTCGGCCGGCGGCGATCTCGAGATGGTCGAGGCGAACTCGCGCGACCCCAAGCGGCTCGCGCGCACGATCCGCGAGGCCTCGGACCTCGTCTACAACATGATCAACACCGACAAGCCGATCATCTCGGCGATCAACGGCGTCGCCGTCGGAGCCGGCCTGGTGGTGGCGCTCCTCGCCGACATCTCGGTCATGTCGGAGACGGCGCGCTTCACCGACGGCCACACGAAGCTCGGCGTGGTGGCGGGCGATCACGCGGCGATCCTGTGGCCACTGCTGTGCGGGATGGCGAAGGCCAAGTACTACCTGCTCACCTCCGAGTTCATCGACGGCCGCGAGGCCGAGCGCATCGGCCTCGTGAGCCTCTGCGTCCCCGCCGAGCAGGTGCTGCCGAAGGCGCTGGAGATCGGCGACCGCCTCGCCCGCGGCGCGCAGCAGGCGATCCGCTGGACGAAGCGCTCGCTCAACAACTGGCTGCGCCAGGCAGGACCGATCTTCGACCAGTCGATCGCCCTCGAGATGCTGACCTTCATGGAGGAGGACGTGCGCGAGGGCCTCGCGGCCATCCGCGAGAAGCGACCGCCCGCGTTTCCCTCGGGGCGCTGACTCAGTGCGCGCCGCGCCGGCGCCACGCGCGGAGCGCGAGCGGCCCCGCCAGGCCGACGGCGAAGACGGCGCCGGCGAGCACCAGCCAGCCGCTCGCCGACTGCGCCGCCTCCTGCCACTGGTCGCCGACGATCCAGCCGAGACCGACCCAGATCGCCGACCACACGAGCGCCCCGATGGCGTCGAAGGCCAGGAAGCGCGGCCAGCCGAGCCCCTTGCGCACCAGCACCGGCCACGCGACGAGACGCACCACGGTGAAGAAGCGGCCGAGGATCACGGCGAGCGGTTCATATCGCGCGAGGCCCGTCATGCTGCCGTCGACGCAGCCAGGCGGGCGGCGCGTGAGCCGGCAATAGACGCGTATGAGCCACGCGCTGCCGCGCGTCGCGGTCCAGAACCAGACCTGGTCGGTGAGCAGGGCGCCGAGCGCGCCGAGCGCGATGAAGGCGGTGACACTCGCGTGGCCGGCGGCGGCGTACGCGCCGGCGGCGACGAGCAGGATGCGGCCCGGGAACGGCAACCCCGTCGCGTCGACGAGCGCCCCCACGAAGACGACGAGATAGGCGTGGGCGACGAAGGCGTCGAAGAGCGAACGGAACACGTCCATCATGCGCACGAAGTGCAAGCGCGGGGCCACCGCGCCGCGTCGTGACGCGGTTCGACGCGCTCGGCGGCACGGCCGTCGGGCTCGCGCTCGCCGCGCTCTTTCTGGTCGAGACCCGCGCCCCGCTGCGACGCCGCGTCCGGCCGCGCGCCGAGCGGCTGGCCACCAACGCTCTTGTCGCGCTCGGCGCGGCGCTGGTCGTGCGGCTCGCCCTGGTGCCCGTCGGCGTCGTCGTCGCCGGCGCGGCCGAGCGCGGGGGCGTCGGCCTGCTGCACTGGTGGCCGGTCCCGGCGGGCCTCGCGTGGCCCGCCGGCCTCCTGCTGCTCGACTACACCATGTACGTCTGGCATCGCCTCAATCACCGGGTGCCGCTGCTCTGGCGGTTCCATCTCGTGCACCACACGGACCTCGACCTCGACGTCTCGACGGCGCTGCGCTTCCACGCCGGCGAGCTGCTGCTCTCGTGTGGCTGGCGCGCGGTCCAGGTCGCGGTGATCGGACCGCCGGTCGCGCTGCTGCTCGTCTTCGAGGTGGTGTTCGAGACGGCCACCGCGTTTCACCACAGCAACTGGCGGCTGCCACACGCGCTCGACCGCGCGCTGGCGGCGGTGGTGGTCACGCCGCGAATGCACGGCGTCCATCACTCGACCCGGCAGGCCGAGACGAACAGCAACTGGTCGGTGCTGCTGTCGTGCTGGGACCGGCTGCATCGCACGCTGCGGCTCGAGCGGCCGGCCGAGCCACTGGTGATCGGGCTGCCCGCGTACCGCGATCCCCTCGGCGCTCGGGATTTGCTGGCGCTGCCGTTCCGACGCCAGCGTCCGGCCTGGCCTCGGTAAGTGAGTGAGTATGGTACAGTATTGCATCGTATGGTACGAGTCACCTTCACGCTGGACGAGGCGACAGTCGCGACGCTCCGTCGCACCGCCGCCCGCCTGCACAAACCTCAGAGCCGGGTCGTGCGCGAGGCGATCGGCGAATACGCCGCGCGAGCGGGCAAGCTCAGCGAGGAGGAGCGCGCGCGGATGCTGAAGATCTTCGACACCTCGTCCCGGCCATCCCCAAACGTCCCGTGCGGGAGGTCGAAGCCGAATTGCGAGAGATCCGCCGTGCCCGCCGCCGCTGGGGCCGCCACCCGGACTCCAAGCGCTGATCCATCTCGATACGTCATTGCTCGTCGACGCCCTCACGGGACCACGTCGATCCGGTGCCGCCCTCCGCCGAGCCCTCGAACACGGAGAGCGTCTGACGCTCAGCGCGCCGGTGCTCTATGAATGGCTACGGGGACCGAGACTCGAGGAAGAGCTGACCGCGCAGGAGGCGCTGTTTCCCGCGGAGCGGGCGCCCGTGTTCGGCCCGCGCGAGGCCGAAGTGGCGGCCGCACTCTACAGCCAGGTCCGGCGCGCAAGGCAGCGCGAATTCGATCTCTGCATCGCGGCCTGCGCCCTGACGCACGGCGCGGCACTCTGGACGCTGAATCCGGGCGATTTCAGGGAAGTCCCGGACCTGACGCTGTTCGCTACTTAGCGAGCGCCTTCTTCTTCCACAGCTCCCACGGGCGCGGGATGGTGCCGCCCACCGAGGCGTCGGCCCGGCGCGCCTCCTCCTCGTCCAGATAGGTGACGGGCCCGCCCAGGGCCATGGCCTGCGCCTGTAGCCGCGCGTTCACCTCCGTGTAGACGCTGCGGAAGACCACGCGCGGCAGCGAGTCGCCGACCACCACCGCGCCGTGTCCGCGCATGAGCGCGACGGGACGCTCGCCGAGCGTCTGCGCCAGCGCGCGTCCCAGGGCCGGCGTGCGCACGAGCATGTCGGTCGGCTGGCCGGCGGCGGCCTTGATGTCGAACACCGGCACGCCGCCGCCGAGAAACGCGCTCATGTGGTAGAGCGGCTTGAGTGGACCGCCCTCACGTCCGGCCGCGCGCGATAGATCTCGCCGTGGATGAAGCGCTCGAGATAACTCGCGCGCCCCCGCGGCTCCACCGCGGTGGAGTCCAGGTCGTACTCCATGACGTCGGCCGCGGTCACCAGCTCCGGCGCGATCGAGCGCGACATGAGGTAGCGTTGCGGATCGGCGGGGTGGCGCACGCTGACGTGGCCGTAGCCATCCACGACTCCCTGGTCGGCCAGGATCCGGTTGGCGGCGACGAGATCATCGAGGAGCTTCGGATCGACCGGGCCCGCCGGGGCCGGCGACTGGGCAAAGGCGCGGGCGGCGGCGAAGGCGGCGACGGCGCCGCCGAGAAATGCGCGACGCGCGAGCGTCGTGGCCGGCATCGCGTCCAAGTCTACCGCCGGCGCGCCAGGGTCGCGCGCAGATCCTCGAGCGCGCCGAGGAAGGCCGCGAGCGGCGGCGCCACCGGCTTGTCGCGGCGGCGGACGAGGCCGATCTGCCGGATGAGCGTGGGCTCGAGCCGCATCGCGGCCAGCCGGCGCGCCGCGACGTCGTCCTTCGCCGAGAACTCGGACGTGACCGAGAGCCCGAGGCCCGCCTCCACGAACTTCTTCATCGCCTCCGTGTTGCCGAGCTCCATCGCCGCGCGCGCGGTCACGCGCGCCCGCGCGAACCACGCGTCGATCTCGCGCCGCACGGTGCTGCCGCGGTCGAAGAGGATCAGCGGGTGCTCGGCCAGCTCGGCGGGCCGGATGGGGCCGTGCCGGCGCCAGCGCGGCGCGGGCGGCGCGATGGCCACGAGCTCGTCGCGATAGAACGGCGTCACCGCCAGCTCGCGGTCGCGCAGGGGCAGGCTCACCAGTCCCACGTCGAGGTCGTTGGCCACGAGCTGCCGGGCCACCTCCGAGGCCGTGCCGGTGACGACGACGAGGTCGATCGCGGGAAAGCGCGCGCGGAAGCGGCCGAGCGCCTGCGGCAGCAGGTACACGCTGATCGAGGCGCTCGTCCCCAGACGCACGCGGCCGGCCACCACGCCGCGCAGCTCTTGCAGGTGCTCCACCCCCGCCTCGAGCTCGCGGAAGGCGCGCCCGGCGTGGGCCAGCAGCACCTCGCCGGCGCGCGTGGGAAACGCCCGCTTGCCGACGCGCTCGAGGAGCGGCAGCCCGAGCCGCCGCTCGAGCTGCGCCACCTGCATGCTGACGGCGGGCTGCGTCAGGTGGAGCTCGCGGGCGGCCCGCGAGAACGAGCCGTGGCGGGCGACGACCTCCAGGGTGCGCAGCGGGCCCAGCCCCAGTTCCATGGCCGCCAACATTAATTGATGATCTGAATCAAAACAATTGATTTCACTGATGGCGCATGCCGCGCCACCATGGGACGCGAAAGGAGGCCATCATGCAGATGAGCGACTACGCCCTCGCACAATTGGCGAACGAACGGCTGGCCCACGCCCGCGAGGTGGCGGCGCGGCGCGCCCTCGTCAGGTCGCTGCCCCGCCGCGAGTCGCTCCCCATCCGCCTGGGCGGCGTCCTCGTCGCGCTGGGACGGCGCCTGCGAGCCGAGCCGGCGGCGCAGCGGGCGACGTCGTGATCCGCCCCGCGCGGGAGGCGGACAACGCGCAGATCGCCGCCATCTGGAATCTCGAGGCGATCGGCACCGCGGCCACCACGGACACGGAGCCGCGCAGCGCCGACGCGCAGCGCGGATGGCTGGCCGCGCATACCGACGACTACCCGGCCCTGGTGGCCGCGGTGGACGACGACGTCGTGGCGGCCTTCGGCGGGCTCGCGCCTTACCGCGCGAAGCCCTCCTACGCGCGCACGGTGGAGGACTCCATCTACGTGAAGGGCGGCTGGCGGGGCAAGGGGCTGGGCGGACTCATCCTCGACGCGCTGATCGCGCACGCGCAGCGACGCGGCCACCGCTCGATGATCGCGCGCGTCACCGCCGAGAACGAGGCCTCGCTGCACCTGCACGAGCATCACGGCTTCGTCCGCGTCGGTCACGAGCGCGAGGTCGCGTTCAA
>QHSB01000313.1 GCA_003220335.1 Candidatus Rokuibacteriota bacterium | reverse complement strand
GTGGTGGCAGCGTCACGGCTTCATCAAGGCCACCATCCCGCTCAAGGACGTCGTCGACACGTCGTTCGTGGAGGCGGCGGTGAAGGCCATCGGTGATTGACGGTATGATGGACGGCCTGTGAGAGGCCGGCGCGCGTGAAGCTCAAGAAGCTGCTCGTCGCCAACCGCGGCGAGATCGCCGTCCGCGTCATCCGCGCCTGTCGCGAGGCCGGCATCGCCACCGTCGCCGTCTTCTCGGAGGCCGACCGCGAGGCCCTGCACGTGCAGATGGCGGACGAGGCCTATGCCATCGGCCCGGCGCCCGCCATCGAGAGCTACCTCGTCATCGACCGCATCGTGCAGACGGCGCGCCGCGCGGGCGCCGACGCCGTGCATCCGGGCTACGGCTTTCTCTCCGAGAACGCGGCGTTCGCCGAGGCGTGCGCGGCGGC
>QHSB01000312.1 GCA_003220335.1 Candidatus Rokuibacteriota bacterium | reverse complement strand
GTGATGCTCAAGGCCGCGATGGGCGGCGGCGGCAAGGGCATGCGCCTCGTGCGGCGTGACGCCGACCTGGCCGAGGCCCTGCGCGCGGCGCGGGCCGAGGCCGGTGCCGCCTTCGGCGACGCGGCCGTCTACCTCGAGCGCGCCATCGCCGAGCCGCGGCACGTCGAGATCCAGATCCTCGCCGACACGCACGGCCACGTCATCCACCTCGGCGAGCGCGAGTGCTCGATCCAGCGGCGCCACCAGAAGCTGATCGAGGAATGCCCGTCGCCGCTCCTCGACGCGGTGCTGCGCGCGCGCATGGGCGACGCCGCGTGCCGGCTCGCGCGCGCCGCCGGCTACGTGAATGCGGGCACCGTCGAGTTCCTCGTGGACTCCGAGCGCAACTTTTATTTCCTCGAGATGAACGCGCGGCTCCAGGTCGAGCACCCGGTCACCGAGATGGTGACCGGCGTGGATCTCGTGCGCGAGCAGCTCCGCATCGCCGCCGGCGAGACGCTGACGCTGACGCAGGCCGACGTCACGTGGCGCGGCTGGGCCATCGAGTGCCGCGTCAACGCCGAGGATCCGTTCGCCGGCTGGCTGCCGTCGCCCGGGACGATCACGGGGCTGCGCGCGCCGAGCGGGCCGTGGGTCCGCGACGACTCCGGCGCCTACGAGGGCTACACGATCCCACGCTTCTACGACACGCTGCTCAGCAAGCTGATCGTGTGGGGCGCCGACCGCGCGGCGGCCTGCGACCGGATGGCGCGTGCGCTGGCGGAGTACCGCGTGGTCGGCGTGCGGACGACCATCCCCGCGCTGACGCGCATCGTCGCCCATCCCGACTTCCGCGCCGGCCGGCTCTCGACGGCGTTCCTCGAGCGCGTGCTGCCGGACCTGCGCGCCAACGACGGCCGCTTCGCGTCGGTCGCCGTGATCGCCGCCGTGCTGGCGGAGTACGAGCGCGCCCGCCACGCCGCGGCGGCGCCCCCACCGGCCGACACGACGCCCTCGGAGTGGCGCGCAGCCGGCACACGCGGGTGGATCCGACCATGAAATACGTCGCCACGGTCGCCGACGAATCCCGGCTGGTGACAGTCACCGGCGCCGACGGTCGCTACCGCGTGGCCCTCGGCGACGAGGTCTGGGAGGTCGACGCGCGCCTCACCGCGCAGGGCATCTACTCGCTGCTGATCGACGGCGTCTCCTACGTCGCGGACGTGCTGGATCGCGACGGCGCCTGCGTGGTCGAGGTGGGCGGCGAGTGGTACGAGATCGGCGTCGAGGAGCAGACGCGCCACATCATCCGCACGCGCGGCGGGGCCGCGGGCGGACCGGGAAGCCGGACGCTCACGGCACCGCTTCCGGGTAAGATCAGCCGCGTCGCCGTGCGGCCGGGCGAGGCCGTCCGGGCCGGCGACACGCTGCTCGTGATCGAGGCCATGAAGATGGAGAACGAGTTCAAGGCCGCGGGCCCGGGAACGGTGGCCGAGGTGCGCGTCGAGGCCGGGCAGACCGTGAACGCGGGCGACGTCCTGATCGTCATGGCGTGAGGAGAGAGACGTGACGACCGATCGTTTCGGCAACGAGTGGGCGCCCGGGCTGCCCTACGCGCGCGGCACGATCGTGCGCTCCACCGAGGACGACTTCGTCAAGCTCGAGCGGGCTCGGCGCATCATCGAGCGTCGGGTCGCCGCCCGCGGACCGGCGTCGATCTTCAACTTCTCCGGCCTCGAGCGCGGCCTGCCGCTGGACGCCTCGGAGCTGGCACTCGCCGACGACGAGATGGCGCCGGCGCTGTCGGGCGCGCGTGTGCGGGCGCTGGCGCTCGAGCACCTGGGCGGTGACGCGGACCGCCACGACGTCATGCTCTTCAACCGGCTGACCGCGGCGACCTTCGCGACGCATCTGGCGCTGGTGTCGCCCGGCGACGCGGTGCTGGGGCTCTCGCCGAGCTACACGCATCCGACGGCGATCCGCTCCGCGCGGCAGTGCGGCGCGCGCTTCGTCGAGACGGGCGACGTCGCCGGGCTCGCGGCCGCGCTCGATCGGGAGCCGCGCGTGCCGCTCGTCGTGCTCACACGCCTCGCGGTGACGTACGACCTGCTGCCGCTCGAGATCGCGCGCGAGGCGGTCCGCCTGGCGCAGGCGCGCGGCGCGCGCGTCTACGTGGACGACGCCGGCGGCGCGCGCGTGGGCCCGGCCGTCTTCGGCCAGCCCAAGACGCTCGAGCTCGGCGCCGACCTCGGCGCCACCGGCCTCGACAAGTACGGCACCACCGGCCCGCGCCTCGGCCTGCTCGCCGGCGACGCCGCGCTGGTGGCGGCCATCCGCGCGCGGGCGTTCGAGTTCGGGCTCGAGGCGCGCCCGATGCTCTACCCGGCCGTGGCGCGGTCGCTCGCCGGCTACCGGCCCGAGCGCGTGCGCGTGCTCGTGGAGACGACGCGCCGCGTGGGGCAGGCGCTGAGCGCGGTCTTCGGCACGCGTCTGCATCTGACGCCCGTGACCGCGCAGCTGCGCGCCGACGATCTGCTGGCGCTGGCCCTGGAGCGCGCGGGGCTGACGACGCCGCCGATCGTGCCGATCGAGGCGACCGCCGCCCTCGCGATGCTGCTGCTCGAGGACCACGGCATCCTCACCGTCCACTTCGCGGGCATGCCGCCCGGAACCTCGAGCCTGCTCGTGAAGT
>QHSB01000311.1 GCA_003220335.1 Candidatus Rokuibacteriota bacterium | reverse complement strand
CCGCGAGCTGTTCAAGCGCGCGGTGGAAGGCATCGGCCTCACCCTGCCCCGCTCGGGTTACGCCCGCACGATCGACGAGGCCAAGAGCATCGTGCGCACCACGGGCTATCCGGCGATCATCCGGCCCTCGTTCACGCTCGGCGGCACCGGCGGCTCGATCGCGTACAACCCGGAGGAGCTGGAGGAGGCGGTGCGCTGGGGACTGCAGCAGTCGCCGGCCGGCACCGTCCTCATCGAGGAGTCGGTCATCGGGTGGAAGGAATTCGAGCTCGAGGTGATGCGCGACCTCGCCGATAACGTCGTGATCATCTGCTCGATCGAAAATGTGGATCCCATGGGGGTTCACACCGGGGATTCGGTGACGGTGGCGCCCGCTCAGACGCTCACCGACAAGGAGTATCAGCTCATGCGCGATGCCGCCGTCGCGATCATCCGCGAGATCGGCGTCGAGACAGGCGGCTCCAACATCCAGTTCGCGGTCAACCCGGACGACGGGCGCCTCGTGGTCATCGAGATGAACCCGCGCGTGTCGCGCTCCTCGGCGCTGGCGTCGAAGGCCACCGGTTTCCCCATCGCGAAGATCGCCGCCAAGCTCGCCGTGGGCTACCGCCTCGACGAGGTGCGCAACGACATCACGCGGGAGACGCCGGCCTCGTTCGAGCCGGCCATCGACTACTGCGTCGTGAAGTTCCCACGCTGGGCGTTCGAGAAGTTCCCCGAGGCGGACCGCACGCTCACCACGCAGATGAAGTCCGTCGGCGAGGTCATGGCCATCGGCCGCACGTTCAAGGAGGCGCTGCAGAAGTCGATCCGCTCGCTCGAGCAGGACCGCTTCGGGCTGTCGCTCGACCGGCCCCTCGCCGACGACGACCTCATGGCGCTGCTCCGCGTGCCGAACCCCGACCGGCTGTTCGCCATCGGTGACGCGTTCCGGCGGGGGACGAGTACGGCCGAGATCCAGGCGCTGACGCGTATCGACCCGTGGTTCCTCGAGAACATGCGCGAGATCGTCGAGTTCGAGCCCGAGATCCGCCGGGCCGCCCTCACCGATGCCGGTGTGCTCCGGCGCGCCAAGCAGCTCGGCTTCGCCGACAAGTGGATCGCACGGCTCACGGGCACGCGCGAGGGCGAGGTCCGCGCCCGGCGCCTGTCGCAGGGCATCCGCGCCACCTTCAAGACGGTGGACACCTGCGCGGCCGAATTCGTCGCCCACACGCCCTACCTCTACTCCACGTACGAGGAGGAGGACGAGGCGCCGCCGACGGACCGGAGGAAAGTCATCATCCTCGGCTCGGGGCCCAACCGCATCGGCCAGGGCATCGAGTTCGACTACTGCTGCGTCCACGCCGCATACGCGTTGAAAGAACGCAACATCGAAGCGATCATGGTCAACTGCAATCCCGAAACTGTTTCGACCGACTACGACACTTCCGATCGACTGTACTTCGAACCTCTCACGCTCGAGGACGTGCTGAACGTCGTCGAGAAGGAGCGGCCCTTCGGCGTCATCGTGCAGTTCGGCGGCCAGACTCCGCTCAAGCTCGCGGTGCCGCTGCAGCAGGCGGGGGTGCCGATCCTCGGCACCTCGCCCGATGCCATCGACCGCGCCGAGGACCGCCAGCGCTTCAGCGAGCTCATCGACGAGCTGGCGCTGAACCAGGCGGCCGGGGCCACCGTGCGCTCGCTGCCCGAGGCGCGGGGGGTGGCGCAGCGCCTCGGCTACCCGGTGCTCGTGCGCCCGTCGTACGTGCTGGGCGGTCGCGCGATGCGCATCGTGTACGACGACCAGGACCTCATCCAGTTCGTCGGCGAGGCGGTCGAGGTGGCGCCCGACCATCCGATCCTCATCGACAAGTTCCTGGAGGACTCGATCGAGATCGACGTGGACGCCGTCGCGGACGCCGAGCGCGTCGTGGTGGGTGGCGTGATGGAGCACATCGAGAAGGCGGGCGTGCACTCCGGCGACGCCGCCTGCGCGCTGCCTCCCTATTCGCTCGATGAGGGGCAGGTGAAGGCACTGCGGACCCAGACCAAGGCGCTGGCCAAGGCGCTGGGCGTGGTCGGGCTCATCAACGTGCAGTTCGCGATCCGCAACGAGACGATCTTCGTGCTGGAGGTCAACCCGCGCGCCTCGCGCACGGTGCCCTTCGTGTCCAAGGCCATCGGCGTGCCGCTCGCCAAGGTGGCGACGTGGGCGATGCTCGGCGAGTCGGTCGGCCAGCTGGCGCCGATCGAGGAGCGCGAGTGGCGCCACATCGCCGTGAAGGAGTCGGTCTTCCCCTTCGTCAAGTTCCCCGGCGTGGACATCGTGCTCGGGCCCGAGATGAAGTCCACCGGCGAGGTCATGGGACTCGACCGCGACTTTCGGAAGGCGTACCTCAAATCGCAGATCGCCGCCGGCTCGCCGCTGCCCACCAGCGGCAAGGTCTTCGTCTCGGTGAAGAACCGCGACAAGCGCGCGGTCACCACGCTGGCGCGCCGCCTCGTCGAGATGGGCTTCACGCTGGTGGCGACGTCGGGCACGGCCCGCGTGCTCGAGCGGCACGGCATGACCGTCGAGCCGGTCCACAAGGTGCTCGAGGGCCACCGGCCGAACGTGGTGGACCTGATGAAGCGCGGCGAGATCGCGCTGGTCTTCAACACGCCGGAGGACGGGCGCGCGCGCAAGGACTCGGCGGCCATCCGGCGCGCGGCCGTGAGCCTGAACATTCCCTATTACCTGACCATGGACGGCGCGCAGGCGGCCATCGGCGCCATCGAGGCGCTGCTGAAGGGCGAGCACCAGGTGCTGAGCCTGCAGGAGTACCACACCGATGCGTGAGCGTCTCTGGGTCGCCCTCGACGTGGAGACGCTGAAGGAGGCCGACGGCCTGCTCGAGCGGCTGGGCGGCGCCGGTCCGGCCGAGACGATCGGCGCCAAGATCGGCAGCCAGCTCTTCACGGCCGCGGGGCCCGCCGCCGTCGAGACGGCCCTCAAGCGCGGCTTCGCCGTGTTCCTGGATCTGAAGTATCACGACATCCCGAACACCGTCGCCGGCGCGGTGCGCGAGGCGACGCGCATCGGGGTGGCGATGCTGAACGTGCATGCCGGCGGCGGCGGCGCGATGATGCGCGCGGCGGCGGAGGCGGCGACGAAGGCCGCCAAGGACTTCGGCGTCGCGCGGCCGATCTGCCTGGGCGTGACGGTGCTGACGAGCCTGGATCGCAAGGGACTCGAGGAGGTCGGCGTCACCGGCAACGTCGAGGCGCACGTGCTGCGGCTGGCCGAGCGTGCGCGGGAGGTGGGGCTCGACGGCTGCGTGGCCTCGCCGCAGGAGATCCGGCTGCTACGGCGCGCGCTGGGCCCGCGATGGACGATCGTGGCGCCGGGAATTCGGCCCGCCGAACGGTCGGACGATCAGAAGCGCGTGGCCACTGCCGCTGCCGCGATTCGCGCCGGCGCCGACGCCATCGTCGTCGGCCGTCCGATCACCGCGGTCCCCGATCCCAAGGCCGCGGCCTCCGCCATCCTCTCCGAGATCGCCAACGCGTGGGGCCCCGAAACGGCCCCCCAGACTGATCGAGCGAAGGGAGCTACGCCCCCCTCGGACACCCCCGGCCCACGCTCGTAGCGCCCCGGGACACCCGGGGCGCTCCTCGTCAACCGGTCGCCTCGCCCGGCGCCCACGCCGCCTCGATCAGCGCGATCGCATCGGCCAGCGCGCCGCGAATGGCCTGCACGCTCACCTGCGCCTCGGCGAGTACCACGAGGTAGCCGATGCGGCTGGCGGCGAGGAACATCGTCCCGTCGTCGGCCGAGAACAGCGCGGTGGAGAACGACGGCCGTCCCATACGGGTGGCGCTCGTCTCCAGCTCGCGGCCGAGCGTGGCGGCCAGCGCCGCCAGCGAATCGACCTCCACGCTGCCGGGCAGCTCGGCCGCGATGACGAAGCCGTCCGGCGCGACGATGAGGGCGCCGCGGACGCCGTACAGCCGCTTCAGCTCCTCGACGATGTCGCGCACGTGGCGCCCGCGCGAGGCGCCGTCGTGCTCGAGCGCGAGCTTGAGGCGTGGTCCGCTCATGAAATCCTCCGGGTCGGAGCAGCCCCCGGCGTATCCGCCGGCGTGGATGAGGGCGCCGTGGCAGGCGGCCCGGCGGCCAGTCCGAGTTCGTGCTGCGTGGCGGACCACAGCCGATTCACGTCGAGCAGGCCCTGCGTCGGATCCGTCGCGCGTGGCAGTGCGAGCGAGACGATGAGCTCGCCATCGGTGCGCGTGAAGACCGCGTCCCGACGGTCCTCGACGATCGCTCTGTGCAGCGGGCCGAGGGCCGCGCGGCGCAGCGCCGCCGTCGCCACCTGGAGCATGCGCGCCAGGGCCTCCGAGACGTCCTTGGCGTCGTCGGTCACGGGCTGCGAGGCGATCAGCCCGCCATCGGTACGCCCGATGATCAGCGCGCGGCCGGTGCCCGGGAGCCGCAGCCGCTCGACACGCGGCGCGGCGGGCGCGACCGGCGCCGGGGGCGCCGCCTCGCGCGCGCGCACCAGCTCCAGCAGCGCGCTGGCCTCGGGGAACTCGGGATAGAAGCGCAGGGCCCGACGGAGGAGATCGTGGCACGTGCGCGTGTCGCGCTCTTCGAACGCGATGCGCGCGAGGCCGAGCAGCGCGCGGGCGTGGTTGGGATCGTGCCCCAGCACCCAGTGGAACTCCTCCTTGGCGGGCGCGGTGGCACGACGCGCGACGTGCAGGTAGGCGGCGAGCAGGTGCGCGTGGAGGTTGCCGGCGTCGATCTCCAGCGCGCGGGCCACGAGGGCGCCGGCCTCGGCGTAGCGGCCCTCGCGACGCCGCAGCTCGGCCCGGCGCAACGCGTCGGGCACCGACAGCGACTCGCGGCCGTCCCGCGGCGTCCACAGCCTCCGCAAGATGGTCACGGCACGACCCGCCTCATGCGAGCGTCACGCGCACGACCTCTTCCACGGTCGTCACGCCCTCCAGCACCTTGGCCATGCCCGCCTGGCGCAGTGTCTTCATGCCTTCCTTCTGCGCCTGCTCGCGCAGGACCGCGGTCGAGGCGTCCTCGAGGATCATGTCGCGAATGGTCTCGCTGATGGGCATGACCTCGTAGATCGCGACGCGGCCCTTCATGCCCGTGAAGTTGCAGGTCGGGCAGCCGGCGCCGCGGTAGAGCGTCACGGGCCCGCGTCCCTGCGGCACGTGGCCGTAACGCACGAGATCCTCTTCGTTGCCCTCCACCGGCTGCTTGCACTCCTTGCAGATCCGTCGGCCCAGCCGCTGCGCCAGCATCAGGAGCAGCGCCGAGGAGAGCAGGAACGGCTGGATGCCCATGTCGACCAGCCGCGCCACCGTCGAGGGGCAGTCGTTCGTGTGCAGCGTCGTGAACACCAGGTGGCCGGTGAGGGCGGCCCGGACGGAGATCTGCGCCGTTTCGAGGTCGCGCGTCTCACCGACGAGGATCACGTCCGGGTCCTGGCGCAGGAAGGAGCGCAGGACGGCCGCGAACGTGCGCCCGATCCCGTCGTTCACCTGCACCTGGTTGACGCCCTTGAGGTTGTACTCGACCGGGTCCTCCGCGGTCATGATGTTGTGCTCGGGCGCGTTGATCGTCGAGATCGCCGAGTACAACGTGGTCGTCTTGCCCGAGCCCGTCGGCCCCGTGATCAGCACCATGCCGTACGGCTGGTGGATCGCGTGGGTGAACTTCTCGTAGCTCCACGCGTCGAAGCCGAGCTTCGTGAGGTCGAGCTGGAGCGATTCCTTGTCGAGGATGCGGAGCACGGCCTTCTCGCCGAAGATGGTCGGCAGGATCGACACGCGGAAGTCGATCTCGCGCGAGCCGTGGCGCAGCTTGATGCGGCCGTCCTGGGGCAGCCGGCGCTCGGAGATGTCGAGGTTGGCCATGATCTTCAGCCGCGAGATCACCGCTGCCTCCACCTTCTTGGGCGGCGACACCATCTCGTGCATCACGCCGTCGATGCGGAAGCGGATCCGGAAGTCCTTCTCGTAGGGCTCCCAGTGCAGGTCGGAGGCGCCGCGCCTGATCGCGTCGAGCAGCACCTTGTTCACGAACTTCACCACCGGGGCGCCGTCGGCCGCGTCGCGCAGCTCGACGACCTCGGTCTGGACACGGGCATCGTCCTCGGAGACGACCTCCACCGTGGCCTCGTTCAGCTCGGTGAGGACGTCGTCCAACGACAACGAGTTGCCGACCGGCTTCGCGTAGTGGCGCTCGATCGCGGCGCGGATGGCCCCGCCGGCGGCGACCACCGGCAGCACCGTCAGCCGCGTGGCCGCGGCGATCTCGTCCATGGCCACCACGTTGGTCGGGTCCGACATGGCCACGGTCAGGGCGCCGTCGACGCGCGACAGCGGCAGCACCTCGTGCTTGCGCGCCAGGTGCGCGGGCACGAGGGCCACGATCTCGGCGCTCACCGCCTGCTGGCGAATGTCCACCGAGGGCAGCCCGTGCTCCTTGGAGAGCAGCTCCACCAGCCGCTCCTCGGTGACGAGGCCGCGACGCGCGAGCACGGCGCCGAGCCGCTCCTTGGACCGGCGGTGCTCGCGGAGCGCCTCGTGGAGCTGGTCCTGCGAGATGACGCCCTCGGAGACGAGCAGCTCGCCGAGCCGCGCGCGATTCACGCGCTTGCGGGCGGACGGCGCGACGCCGGACCGGCCGCCACCGACCGGCTCGAACGCCGGCACGCTCGCCGACGACATGGCGGTGGCGAGTCGGACGGGCGTGCTCGGCGCGGGAACGAAAGGCGGCGGCGTGCTGATCGTCCGCGCGGGGGGCGGGGGCGCCGGGGCCCTGGCGGCGGGGGCGATGGGCGCGGGCGGCGCCGGATCCGCCGGCGCGGCGCCACGACGGCGGCGACGCCCCGACGTGCCCTGGTCGGGATCGACTTGCTCGATGCGCTCGGCGGTCTCCATGAGGCGCTCGACGTCGCCGAGCCGCGTGTAGATCTCGCGGAGCGCCTCCAGCATCGTCAGGTCCGCAGG
>QHSB01000055.1 GCA_003220335.1 Candidatus Rokuibacteriota bacterium | reverse complement strand
CGCCGCCCCAGACGACCAGCGAGGTTTCGGCACCGACGAGCCGCGAGGCGTAGACGAGGAGGTCGAGGCCCTCGAGCTTCGCGGCCTCGGCGTCGTTCCAGCGCGACTTCATCGCGCGCTCACCATATCACAGCGCGTGAAAACGCAGGGGGCGCGAGAAGCGCGCCCCCGTCTCGTTCGTCGCAGCGACCGGTGTTACCGGACGCCGTAGACCTGGATGCGGTCGCCGCCGGTCGCGGGCGCCAGCGCCTGCGCCGTGCCCGCGGGCGACGCCGGCGCCGCCGCGTTGAAGCCGTTGGCGCCGCCGAAGATCGTGCCGCACTCGTTGTTCGTCTTGTACGCGCCGTACCCCGTGCCGAGCGCCGCGCCGGCGATGCCACCGAGGAGCGCGCCCTTGCCGGCGCCGTTGCCGCCCTTCACCACCGCGCCGCCCGCGGCGCCGAGGCCGGCGCCGAGCAGCGCGCCGATGGCGCCCGGCTTCGCGATGCGCATGGCGCGCTCGCCGCCGGTGCTGCAGTCCGCCGCCGCCGTCGATGCGACGCGGGTGACCGGGGCGGGAGCCTCAGAGCGCGCGACGGCGGGATATGCGCGCGGCGTCGACGGCGACACCGTCGCGACGTACTGGGTCGCGGGACGCACGGTCGGGGCCGGCGTGGCCTGTGCCTGCGCCTCCGTCGTCGGCCGCAGCATCCACGCCGTGGTGAGGCCGGTGCTCAGAGCCGTGACACCCGTGAGGGCGATGCCGATTGTTGCGAGCTTCCAGTGGTTCCTCTCCATGGCGATGTCCTCCGTCAGCGGATGAGACGGTCGCTTCGAAAACGCTATTCGGCCACATGGCCGAATAGCATCTTTACAATGGGCGCGGGTGATCCGAGAGAGTGGACGGCGACGAGCCTCAAGCCTTACCCTTACCGGCACGGCGAGGGCCGGGATCCGTTCGCCGGGAGAGATGGCACCGGGAGGGCGCCGATGACGCCTCAGCTCGACAACCTGATCATGAACTACCCGCTCACGCTGCCGCACTTCTTCGAGCGGACGCGCCGCATCTTTCCGAAGAAGACGCTGGCCACGCGCGTGCCCGGGGTGGGGCTGGAGCGCATGGACTACGGACGCTGGGCGGAGCGGACGACACGGCTGGCCGGCGCGCTGCAGGCCCTCGGCGTGCGCAAGGGCGACCGGGTCGGAACCTTCGCGTGGAACTCGCACCGCCATCTCGAGGTCTACTTCGCCGCGCCGTGCATGGGGGCCGTGCTGCACACCGTCAACATCCGGCTCTCGGCCGCCGACATCACCTACATCGTCAACCACGCCGGCGACAAAGTCCTGATCGTCGACGCCTCCTGCTGGCCCACCCTCGAGCCCATCCGCAAGCAGCTCAAGACCGTCGAGCACGTGATCGTCATGAAGGACACGCCCAACGCCCGCATCCCTGCGGGCACGCTGGACTACGAGGCGTTGCTGGCCGACGCACGGCCGATGGAGACGTGGCCGACGCTCGCGGAGACCGATGCGGCCGGCATGTGCTACACCTCGGGCACGACCGGCCACCCCAAGGGCGCCGTCTACACGCACCGCGCGATCTTCCTGCACTCCATGGCCTCGTCGATGACCGACCTGCTGGGCATCAACGAGCGCGACGTCATCCTGCACATCGTGCCGATGTTCCACGCCAACGCATGGTGCGTGCCGTTCGCGGGCGTGCTCAACGGCGCCACGCAGATCTTCGGCGGCCCCAACCCCCAGCCGCGCGACATCGTGGAGATCGTGCACAATGAGCGGGTGACGTTCGTCGGCGCGGTGCCCACGGTGTGGATCGCCATCGACGCGATTCTGGAATCCGAGCCGCGCTGGGACATCTCGTCCATCCGCTGCATCCCGATCGGCGGGTCGGCGGCGCCGCGCACGCTCATCGAGAAGTTTGACAAGAAGTACGGCGCGCCGATGCTGCACGCGTGGGGCATGACGGAGATGAGCCCGCTGGGCACCGTGTGCCGGCTCAAGTCCTACATGGACGCGCTGCCCGACGAGGAGCGCTACGCCATCCGCGCCAAGCAGGGCTACGTCGCGGGCGGCGTGGACATGCGCATCGTGGACGACGCGGGGGTCGAGCAGCCGTGGGACGGCAAGAGCGTGGGCGAGATCCAGGTGCGCGGGCCGTGGGTCATCCGCTCCTACTACGACAATCCCGAGTCGGTCGACCGCTTCACCGCCGACGGCTGGTTCCGCACGGGCGACGTCGCATCCGTCGATCCCGAGGGCTACGTGCAGATCACCGACCGCACCAAGGACCTCATCAAGTCCGGCGGCGAGTGGATCTCGTCCATCGACGTCGAGACGATGATCATGGACCATCCCAAGGTGCTGGAGGCCGCGGTCATCGCGGTGCCGCATCCGAAGTGGGTGGAGCGCCCCCTCGCCTGCGTCGTGCCCAAGCCCGGCATGACGCTCGATCCACGCGAGATCGTCGAGTACCTCCGGCCCCGGCTGGCGAAATTCGCGCTGCCGGACGAGGTCGTGCTCATCGAGGCGGTGCCGAAGACGAGTGTGGGGAAGTTCGACAAGAAGGTCCTGCGCGAGCGCTTCAAGGGCTGGACGCCGAAGGACTGACGAGGATGGCCGACGCCACCGCCGCGTTCGTCGGCAAGATCCCGGAGAACTACGACCGCTATCTGGCCCCGCTGTTCTTCGACGCGTTCGCGGCCGACCTCGTCGGGCGGCTGCCCGTGAGCGACGGCATGCGCGTGCTGGAGGTCGCCTGCGGCACCGGCATCGTCACGCGGCGCCTGGTCGAGCGGCTCGGCGGGCGCGGGACGGTCATGGCCACCGACCTCAACGAGGCGATGTTCGCCCACGCGCGGACCCGGCTGCCGGGCCCGCACGATGCGAAATACCGCACGGCCGACGGCACGAGCCTGCCGTTCGAGAGCGGCTCCTTCGAGGCCGTCGTCTGCCAGTTCGGGCTGATGTTCTTTCCGGACAAGGCGGCCGGCGCGCGGGAAGCGTTCCGCGTGCTGACGCCGGGCGGCGTCTATCTGCTGAACGTCTGGGACGCGCTCGAGCGCAACCCCGTGCCGCGCATCACCCACGAGACGATCGCGAAATTCTTCCCGTCCGATCCCCCGAGGTTCTACACGGTGCCGTTCAGCTATCACGACCCGGGCGTGCTCGCATCCCTGCTGCGTGACGCCGGCTTCGCGGACGTGCGGTGCGAGCGCGTCGCGAAGGAAGGTCAGAGCCCGTCCGCGACGGAGGCCGCCATCGGGCTGGTCGAAGGCAATCCCGTCTACGGCGAGATCATGCAGCGTCGGCCGGAGGCGCTGGCCGAGATCGAGGCCGCGGTCGCCGCGAATCTCGCGCGCGAGCTCGGCGACCGGCCGCTGCGCGCGCCGCTGCGCGCGCTCGTCGCCACCGCGCGGCGCCCGTAGTCCGCTACAATCACGAGCCCATCTCGCGTCCCCCTAGAGGAGGGTCCCCATGACGCTGTCGCGACGTCACTTTCTCGGCACCACCACCGCCGGTCTCACCGGCATCCTGGCTTCGCGCACGGCGCCGGCTGTCGGGCAGACGCGTGAGATCAGCTACCTCTGCTGGAACAACTTCGCCCCGCTCTCGGACAAGAAGCTGGCCGAGCTCGGGCCGCGCTTCACCAAGGACACCGGCATCAAGATCAAGATCGACCACATCGCGGCGCCCCAGCAGGCCGCCAAGTACGCCTCCGAGGTGCAGAGCCAGGCGGGTCACGACCTCGTCGAGATGCGCATGCACGTGCCCTGGCTGTACGAGCAGCAGCTCGTCGACGTCTCCGACCTCGTGAGCGGGCTCGAGAAGCAGTACGGCAAGGCCATCGGCTCGGGCTACGAGGCCGCGTACGTGCACGGCGCGTGGCGCGCGGTGCCGCAGTACCACACGGTCTTCCTGTCGGCGTATCGCGAGGACCTCTTCAAGAAGGCGGGCCTCAAGACGCCGAACACATGGGAGGACCTCTACACCGTCGGCAAAGAGCTGAAGAAGATGGGCAACCCGATCGGCATCCCCATCAGCCAGAACTTCGACTCGATCTCGACGGGCTCGGCCGTCATGTGGTGCTACGGCGCCAAGGAAGTCGACAAGGACGGCAAGACGGTCAAGATCAACGCCCCGCAGACCGCCGAGGTGATCGAGTGGTACAAGAAGGTCTACCGCGACTGCATGGAGCCCGAGGTGCTGTCGTGGACGGACGCCAGCAACAACGAGTCGTTGCAGCAGGGCAAGGCGGGCTGGATCCACAACCCCGTCAGCGCCTACATCGTCGCCCGCGACAAGAAGCTCGTCACCGCCGACGGTATCAATCATCACCAGAGTCTGGCCGGCCCGGCCGGCCGCCACGACACCGACGCGCCGCGCTCGATCGGCATCTGGAAGTTCGGCAAGAACGTCGACGCGTCGAAGGAGTGGATCCGCTACCTGCTCGGCAAGAAGGACGTCTACGACGAGTACCTCATGTCCGGCGGCGGCTTCAACCAGCCGATTTACACGAAGATGCAGGACCACCCCGTCTTCAAGACGGACCCGAAGCTGGCCGTGCTCAAGGGCGAGGGCGTGCAGTACCACACCTACGGCTATCCCGCGCCGGCGTCCGACAAGGTGCAGCTCATCACCAACTCCTTCATCCTGCCCAACATGCTGGCCAAGGCGGTTACCGGCACGTCGACCAAGGACGCGATGGCCTGGGCCGAGAACGAGATGAAGAAGATCATGGCCGGATAGGGCCCTTCGCCTTGACAGGTTGCGCCACCGGTCCTATCCTCGGTCACTCGTTTCGACAAAAATCCCCCGGCCCTCCGCGGCCGAGAGGAGCTCCCATGACACGGCTCTCGCGACGACAATTCGTGATCGGCAGCACCACCGGTCTCGCCGGCATCCTGGTCACACGCACGGCGCCGGCCGTCGGCCAGACGCGTGAGATCAGCTACCTCTGCTGGAACAACTTCGCGCCCAACTCCGACAAGAAGCTCGCGGAGATCGGCCAGCGCTTCACGAAAGACACGGGCATCAAGCTGAAGATCGATCACATCTCGCACATGGGCCCGCAGCAGGCGAAGTACGCCTCCGAGGTGCAGACGCAGGCCGGCCACGACCTCGTCGAGATGCGCATGCACTTTCCCTGGCTCTACGAGCCGCAGCTCGTCGACGTCTCGGACGTGGTGGCGGGGCTCGAGAAGCAGTACGGCAAGGCGATCTCGTCGGCGTACGAGGGCGCCTACGTCAAGGGCGTGTGGCGCGGGGTGCCGCAATACCACGGCATGTTCGTCGCCACCTATCGCGAGGACCTCTTCAAGAAGGCGAGCCTCAAGGTGCCCGACACGTGGGAGGACCTCTACGTCGTCGGCAAGGAGCTCAAGAAGATGGGCAATCCCGTGGGGATTCCCATCAGCCAGAACTACGACTCGATCTCCACGGCGGGGCCCGTGCTGTGGTCGTTCGGCGGCATGGAAGTCGACAAGGACGGCAAAACGGTGCGCATCAACTCACCCGCCACCGTGCAGACGATCGAGTGGTACCAGAAGATGTTCCGCGACTGCATGGAGGCCGAGGTGCTGTCGTGGTCGGACGCGAGCAACAACGAGTCGATCCAGCAGGGCAAGGCGGGCTGGATCCACAATCCGGTCAGCGCCTACATCGTGGCCAAGCAGCGCAAGCTGGTCACCGCCGACGGCATCAACCACCACCGGAGCCTCGGCGGCCCGCACGGGCGCCACGAGACCGACACGCCGCGGCACATCGGGATCTGGAAGTTCAGCAAGAACATCGACGCGTCCAAGGAGTGGATCCGCTACCTGCTCGGCAAACGGGAGCAGTACGACGAGTACATCATGGCGGGCGACGCCTTCAACCTGCCCGCCTACGAGAAGCTCCAGGACCACCCCGTGCTGCGCAGCGATCCGAAGTACGCCGCGCTGCGGGGCGAGGGCGTGCAGTACCACACGTACGGCTGGCCGGCGCCGCCGTCGGACAAGGTGCAGCTCATCACCAACTCGTGGCTGCTGCCCAACATGATCGCCAAGGCGGTCACCGGCACGCCGACCAAGGACGCGATCGCCTGGGCCGAGACCGAGATGAAAAAGATCATGGCGGGCTAGCCCCACCATGGCCATCGGCACTCTTCCGACGACCGCCGAGCGTGCGCGTCTGCCCTGGCGGACGCGCGTGCGCGAGATGCTCGACCGCGAGCGCGTCCTGGGCCCGCTGTTCATCACCCCCGCCCTCATCCTCATCATGCTGCTGGTCGCCTACCCGTTCTGCGTCGCCGTCTACTTCTCCGTGTCCAACTCGTTCATCGGGCGGCCGAGCCACTTCATCGGCCTGACCAACTTCATCCGTCTCTGGGACGCCGACGCCTTCCGGCAGACGTTCCAGAACGCCTTCGTGTTCACCGGGATCTCGGTGGCCTTCAAGCTCGTGCTCGGCATCTCGCTGGCCCTGCTGCTCAACCAGCAGCTCTGGTTCAAGCGGATGATCCGCGGCGCCGTGCTGCTGCCCTGGGTCATCCCGACCGCGCTGTCGACGCTGGGCTGGTGGTGGATGTTCAACTCGCTCTACAGCGTCGTGAACTGGACGGGCATCGCGATGGGGATCATGGATCCGCCGGGCCCGAACTGGCTCGGCCAGCGGTACTACGCGATGGCCGCCGTCATCACCGTCAACATCTGGCGCGGCCTGCCCTTCTTCGCCATCACGATTCTGGCCGGGCTGGTGGCCATTCCGAAGGAGCTCTACGAGGCGGCGCAGGCCGACGGCGCCGGGCCGGGGTCGCGCTTCTGGTACGTGACGCTGCCCATGCTCAAGCCGGTGCTCGCCATCGTGGTGCTGTTCTCGACCATCTTCACGTTCAGCGACTTCAACATCGTCTACGTCCTTACCCACGGCGGGCCCATCAACTCGACGCACCTGTTCGCCACGTACTCGCGCATGATCGGGCTGGAGAGCGGACGCATCGGCGAGGGCGCGGCGATCTCGCTCTACCTGTTCCCGCTGCTGATGTTCGTCGTGTGGGCGCAGCTGCGCTTCGTGCGCAAGCAGGTCTTTTGATGTCGCGGCGCACGCTCCGGACGAAAGTGCTGATGCACGCGCTGCTGGTGCCGTTCCTGATCTTCGCGCTGTTTCCCTTCTACCACATGCTGCTGACGTCGCTGAAGCAGGACCGCGAGCTCTACGACCGCTTCGCGGTGCCGCTGATCATCAAGCAGGGACCGACCCTCGAGCACTACACCAAGCTGCTCTGGGAGACGGAGTTCCTCACCTGGACCAAGAACAGCCTGCTGGTGACGATCCTCGCCACCGGCGCCTCCGTGGTGATCGGCACCATCGCCGCCTACGCGCTGTCGCGGCTGAAGTTCCGCGGCGTCAACAGCTTCGGCACCGGGATCTTCGTGACCTACCTCGTGCCGACCTCGTTGCTCTTCCTGCCGCTGGCGCAGGTGGTCAACTGGATCGGCCTCGCGGACTCGAAGTGGGCCCTCGTGGTCACCTACCCGACGTTCCTCGTCCCCTTCACCACGTGGCTGCTGATGGGCTACTTCCGCACGGTGCCGAAGGAGGTCGAGGAGTGCGCGATGGTCGACGGCGCCACGCGCATCCAGGCGCTCTGGCGCATCGTGCTGCCCATCGCCATCCCCGGGCTCGTGTGCGCCGTGCTCTTCGCCTTCACGCTGTCCTGGAACGAGTTCATCTACGCGCTGACCTTCACGTCGTCGTCGGAGCAGATCACGGCCAGCGTGGGCGTGACGAGCGAGCTGATCCGCGGCGACATCTACTTCTGGGGCGAGCTGATGGCGGGCGCGATCCTCGGCTCGGTGCCCATCGTCATCCTCTACGTCTTCTTCCTCGACTACTACGTCTCCGGCCTGACCGCCGGCGCCGTGAAGTGACCCGGAGGGGGACTTCGTCCCCCTTCCGGCGGTCGTCGCGCGCCTGACGGCGCGCTCCTCCCTGCCTCCCCCTAGAACAGGATTGCGCCGGCAAAGCCGGCGCTCGGACGCAGTCGGTGTCAAACACAGGGGCGGCGCGCTGCCGGCCGGAGGGTGTTTCGGGTAGCGCGTCGGATCCGGGCGGGAATCGGTGCTCGTAGGCAGGCGCAGCGCGTCGTCGATTTGCGCGGTCGAGGACCCGCGCCGCGCCGGCCGCCGCTTCGCGACGACCGGCGCGACCCGGCGCGCGACTACTTCAGCGCGGCGGCGCCCGCGGCGGCGATCTGCGCGTCCTGCTGCGAGGTGACGCCGGAGACGCCGATGGCGCCGATGATCTTGCCGTCGAGGACGATGGGGATGCCGCCCTCGAGCGGGCTGGCGCCCGCGAGCTTCAGGATCCGGAGGTTCTCGCCGCCCTGACCGACGGCATCCTGGAAGGCCTTGCTCGGCCGCCGGAACGCGACGGCCGAATAGGCCTTGTCGCGCGCCACGTCCACGCTGCCCCACTGCGCGCCGTCGAGGCGCTGCATGGCCACGGGCTGGCCGCCCGAGTCGAGAATGTAAATCACCACGTTCCAGTTGTTCTTCTTCGCCTCGGCCTCGGCGCCGGCCAGGATTTTCTTGGCCTGCTCGAGGCTGATCGGCATGCCGTAGGGCGGCGGCGGCGCCGGCGCCTGGGCCAGCGCGGGCTCGACGGCGAGGATGGCGAGGGACAGCACCAGCAGGACGGCGGTGATCGCTCTCATGGCCCCTCCTTGGTTCGAGTGCCCGGCATGCTACTCCGGCGCGCGGGTTCCGGCAAGGCCGGCCGCGAGGCGGCGCGTCACGACACGATATATCGGCGGCGGCGGGGTCGGAGCGGTCGGGTCAGTCGCGCTCGGCGCTGCCGCCGGAGATCGGCGGCGCCGCCGGCCGCACGCGCCGGCGCAGGCGCAGCCGCCACGCCCGGCGCTCGCGCTGGCGCACCGCGCGCTTCCACGGCAGCAACGATGGCCGCGCCCAGCGGAGCGCGGTGGCGGCGTCCTCGAAGAGCGAGTACGCGACCGGCGTCACCAGCAGCGTGAGCAGCAGCGACAGCGTCTGGCCGCCGATGACGACGACGGCGATGGCGCGCCGCTCCTCGGCGCCGGGGCCGGTGCCGACCCACAGCGGCAGCATGCCGGCCACCAGGGCGAGCGTGGTCATGAGGATCGGGCGGAGCCGGTCGCGGTTGCCCTGCATGATGGCGGCGAGCCGCTCCATGCCGTGCGCGCGCAGGCTGTTCATGTGGTCGATCTGGAGGATCGCGTTCTTCTTGACGACGCCGAAGAGCACGAGGATGCCGAGCGCGGAATAGAGGTTGAGGGTGTTGCCCGTGTACCACAGCGAGAGCATGGCGAAGGGCACGGAGAGCGGCAGCGAGAGCAGAATGGTCAGCGGGTGGATGAGGCTCTCGAACTGCGAGGCGAGGATCATGTACATGAAGGCGAACGAGAGCACGAACACCCACAGGAACTCCGTGAACGTCTTCTCCATCTCCTTCGCCTTGCCGGTGACGAAGGTCGAGTAGGCCGCGGGCAGATTCATGGCGGCCACCTCGCGGTTGAGGGCCTGGATGCGGTCGGCCTGGCCGTAGCCCGGCGCGATGCTCGCGCGCAGCCGCACCTCGCGCTGGCGGTCGGTGCGGTCGATGCGCGACGCCGTCGGTGCGCGGACGATCTGTACGAGGTTGTCGAGCCGCACGAGGCCCCCGCCGGGGGCGAGCCCGATCTGCGCGGGGGCGCCGGTGGCCGTGTTGTTGCTGAGCGAGTCGCGCGACACGTACAGGCGCGAGATCACGCCGAGGTCGCTGCGGTGGGCGTCGATGAGGCGGATGGAGACGTCGTAGTCGTCGTTGACGTCGTTGTCGTGGAAGCGGGAGACCTGGTCGTCGCCGCCCACCATCAGTCGCAGGGCGGTGGCGATCTGCTCCGTGTCCACGCGCAGGTCGCCGGCGCGCGCGCGGTCGATCACCACGCGCAGCTCCGGCTTGTCGAGCTGCAGCGTCGAGTCGATGTCCACGATGCCGCCGATGGCGCGCGCTTTGGTCTTGAGGGTCTCGCCGTACTCCGCCAGCTTCTCGAGATCGGGGCCGCGCAGGGCGAGGTCGATGTCGAAGGTGCCGCCGCCGATGTTGAAGCCGGCGATGTTGCGCACCTGGGGCCGGAAGCCGGCCGCGTAGAACTTGCGGTAGCGCTGCCGGAGGGCCGCGATCACCTCGCGCTGCGAGTAGTTGCCGCGGAACGCCGCCAGCGGATCGCCGTGCTTGAGGCCCTCCCACATGCGATGCAGGCTGACCGTGCGCTCGGTGTGCGGCACCGTGCGCACGTACATGTAGCCCTGGTTCACGCGGCCGAGGAAGCCGCCGCCGGCGGACGCCAGCGTGAGGGCGACGCCCTTCACCTGGCGCGCCTCGTCGGCCATCGCCTGCATCGCGTCGTCCATGGCGGCCAGGCTCAGCCCCTCGGGCCCGAAGACGATCATCTCGAACTCGGACTCGTCCACGTCGCTCGGGATGTACTCCTGCTTCACCCCCCGGTAGAACGGCACGGTGGACGCGAGCACGAGCACGCTGACGACGACGATGACCCCGCGGTGCCGCATCGACCACGCCAGGCACGCCTCGTAGGCGCGGTCGATGTAGGCATAGAAGCCGCGCCGCGAGGCCGCCTCGCCGTCGCCGTGGCCGTGGCCGGCCGCGTCCTCGGAGCGAAGCATCCGGGCGCACATCATCGGCGTCAGCGTGAACGACACGAGGAGGCTGACCATGACCGACACGGCGGCGGTGAGGCCGAACTGGTAGAGGAAGCGGCCGGAGATCGACGACATGAACGACACCGGCACGAAGATCACGACGAGCGACAGCGTGGTGGCCATGACGGCGAGGCCGATGTCCGCCGTCGCCTCCCGCGCGGCCTCGAACGGTCGCATCTTCTTCTCTTCCACGAAGCGGAAGACGTTCTCGAGGACGACGATGGCGTCGTCGATCACGATGCCGACCATGAGCACCAGGGCCAGCATGGTCACGCTGTTGAGCGTGAAGTTCAGCATCCACATCATCCCGAAGGCCGAGATGACGGAGGTCGGAATGGCCACCGCCGCGATGAACGTCGAGCGCCACGAGCGCATGAAGACCAGCACCACCAGCGAGGCGAGGATGGAGCCGAGCACCAGGTGCAGGCTGATCTCGTGGAGCGCCGCGTAGATGTACTTCGACTGGTCGCGGATGACCTCCATCCTCACGTCGGGCGGCACCTGCGGCGCCAGCCGCGCGAGACTCTTCTTGATGCCCTCGATGACGGCGACCGTGTTCTCGCCCGACTGCCGGCGGATCTCCAGAATGACCGTCGGCACTCCGTTCAGCCGCGCCGCCGAGCGCTGCTCCTTGGTGCCGTCCTCCGCGTAGCCCAGGTCGCGCACGCGCACCGGCGTGCCGGCCAGCGTGGCCACCACGAGGTCGTTGAACCCGCGCGGCTCGGCGAACCGCCCCATGGTCCGCAGCGAGGCCTCGTTGAGGCCGGCCGTGACGTTGCCGCCCGGCAGGTCGGCGTTCTGGCGCACCAGCGCGTCGCGCACGCTCGTGATCGGCAGCTGATAGGCGGCCAGACGATCCGCGTCCACCCACACGTTGATGGACCGCAGCAGGCCGCCGACGATCCGCACCTCGCCCACGCCCTGCGAGCGCTCGAGCAGCGGCCGCACGATCTTGTCGGCGATCTCCGTCAGCTCGCGCAGGGGCCGGTCGCCCGAGAGCGCGATGGTGACGACGGGCGCCTGGTCGTTGTCGATCTTGGCGATCACCGGGGGCTTCACGTCCTTGGGAAGGTTGCGCTGGGCGATCGAGACCTTGTCGCGAACGTCCTGCGCGGCCACGTCGATGCTGCGGCTCAGCACGAACGTCGTGATCACCAGCGCGTTGCCGGGGCTCGAGATCGAGCGCAGCTCCTGCACGCCCTGGATCGTGTTGATCTGCTCTTCCAGCTTCTGGGTGACCTGCGTCTCGATCTCCTCCGTCGAGGCGCCGGGCAGCTCGACGCGCACGGTGACCGTCGGCAGGTCCACGGCCGGGAAGCGGTCGACGCCGAGCCGGAAGTACGAGGCGGCGCCGACGACGACCAGCGCCATCACGATCATGGTGGCGAAGACGGGACGCTTGATGCAGACGTCGGCGAGCTTCTGCACGAGGGGCTACCGCTCGGCGCTGACGGCCTGGCCGGGCGCGAGGTTGCCCGGTTGCAGCACGACGCTCTCGCCCGGCTTGAGTCCGGCCACGATCTCGATGCTGTCGTTGGCGCGCCGGCCGGTCTGCACGCGCACCTCGACGATCTTGCCCTGGCGCACCACCAGCAGCTTCTCGACGCCCGCGAACGTCACCAGGGCGGCGGCGGGCACGCGAATGACGGGCTGCGAGCCGTCGGTGACGATCTCCGCGCGGGCGAAGGCGCCCGGCTTCAGCACCGCGTTCTGGTTCGGCACCTCCGCCTCGATCAGCAGCGTGCGGTTCTGCTCCTGCACGATCGGGCTCAGGCGCACCACGCGGCCGTGGTAGACGGTGGCGTCGCCCTCGACGGTGAGGCGCACCGCGTGGCCCGCGCGCACGCCGGCCGCCTCGCGCTCGGGCACGGGCAGTCGCAGCCGCAGCGGATGCGTGCGCACCAGCGTGGCCACCGGCGCGCCGGCCCCCAGGTACTCGCCGACCGCGGCCTGCTTCATGCTGACCGCGCCGTCGAACGGCGAGAGCAGCACGGTGTCGGTCAGCTGCTGGCGCGCGAGGTCGAGCTCCGAGCGGCGCTGCGTGAGCGTGGCCTGGCGGTTGCGCACTTCCTCGATCGCGTCGTGATAGCGCCCCTCCGCCACGCCGAGGTTGGCCTGCGCCGTGTCGTCCTGCGCGCGCGCGATGAGGTTCTGCTCGAGCAGCTTCGTCGAGCGCTCGCGCGACAGCCGAGCCTCGTCGAGCACCGCGCGCGCCTGCCGGACGATCGAGGTCTTCTCGGGATCGACCTGCTCGTCGGGGCCGGCCAGCGGCAGCCCGAGCCGCGCGCGCGCCTGCTGCAGCGCCGCCTCCGCCTGCTCCACCCGCAGCTTGTAGTCCATCTGATCGATGCGGGCGATCATCTGTCCCTTGCGCACGCGCGTGCCGAGGTCCACCGCCTGCTCCACGAGCCGTCCGGGCACCTTGACGCCGAGCACCACGGTGTCGTCGGCGGCCAGGGCGCCCGTCGAGGTGACCATGCGCGGCACACGCTCCTCGACGGCCTGGAAGACCTTGACGGGGCGAGGCGGTGCCGCGGCGGCGGGCTTGTCCGTCGACGCGGATGCAGAGGAAGACGCCGTCGACTGGCCGGTGCAGCCGGCGGCGGCCAGCACGACGGCGAGCAGCGCCAACCAGGGGCGGGGCATCCGGCAGATGATACCCCAGAAAACGCGCGCCCCCCGTCAGGGGCTCATGGTGATAGGCTCGTGCCGCCTCCCCCTGGGTTCCCGACAGGCGCGTCCGGCGTCGATCCCCGTGGCATCTGGCTTGGCCGTCCGTTCGACACTTCCTGAGGTACAGCCAGATGGATGAAGAGACTCTTCGCGAGAGGGCGCGCACGGTCCTTCAGAACGGCAAGCTCCCCGGCCGCACCCCCGATCGCACGTGGGGCGGTCCGGGCGTCGGCGCCCCCTGTACGATCTGCGAGCTTCCGGTGCGGTCCACCGAGATGGAGTTCGAGATCCAGTTCGCGCGTGACGGCGGCACCCCGCAGGCCGGGTTGGACAAGTACCACGTCCACATCCGTTGCTTCGCGGCGTGGGAGTTCGAGCGGCCAGCGGCCTAATCGACGAGTGCGATCGCGCGGACGGGCGAGCCGTCGGCGCCTTCGATGCGAAGCGGCAGCGCGATGAACCGGCAGCGCGCGACACCGACCTGATCGAGGTTCGCCAGGTACTCGATCACGGTGACCCCGGCCGGGAAGAACACGTGGTGCGTCGTGCACTGCTCGGGCGTCAGCCTGACGCCGGGCTCGAAGATCGACGTGCGCACGGTGTAGTCGGGCGGGTAGTCGTAGCCGACGGCCTTCACGCCGCGGCCCACGAGCCAGTCGCACGCCGAGCGGCCCGTGTAGGGCGCGTCGCGCCAGAACTTCTCGCTCTCCACGCTCACCTTGCGGGGCCAGTCGGTGCGCAGCAGCGCGATGTCGCCGCGGCGCACGTGGCCCGCGTGCGCGTCGAGCTCGGCCGCCGTCACCTCGCCGTTGTCACCGAGGTGCGTGAGATCCACCAGAGCCGCCTCGCCCATCCACTGGTCCACCGGCATCGAGGCGATGTCGCGGTCGCCGGGCAGGAAGTGCACCGGCGCGTCGACGTGCGTGTAGGCGTGGCAGGCCACCGTGAGCACGGTGGACTGGAAGACGTCTCCGGCGGCATGCGATCTGACCAGCGTGGGCTCGACCTTCCAGCGGAAGTGCGGGCGGATCGGAAAGGACAGGTCGACGATGCGCATGGTCCTCCTTATACACCGATCTCAGCGAGGAAGGTCCCGACGACCCCCTGCACCTCGGCGCGGTGCGAGCGGTTCGGAAAGTGCGAGCCGCCCTCGACCACGTGCAGGCGCGCACCGGGAATCGTCTCGGCCACCCGCCGCGACATCGCCACCGTCGGAAAGTGATCCGCCGAGCCGGAGACGATCAGCACGGGACAGCGGATGCGCGCACAGTCGGCGAGCCACTCCGTGCGCGCGTACGTCTCGTCCAGCAGCGCCAGCAGCGAGGCCACGGAGTGCAGCCGCAGCGTGCCGAGCACCTCCACGTAGCGGTCCGGCCGCGCCTTCAGCCGCGCCAGCGCCTCGTCGCCCACGCGCAGCCGGACGTTGGCGTCGTAGTACTCCTCGAAGCGACCGGCCTCCACCAGCGGCCGATGCCGCCGCCACCACGCGATGTCCTCGGGCGGCGGCGCGTAGGGCGGGCCGCTGATCGAGACGACGGCGCGCACGCGCTCCGGCAGATGCGCCGCCAGCCAGAGCGACTGCGCGCCGCCCATCGACGCGCCGCCGAACACCGCCCGCCCGATGCCGAGCGCGTCCAGCCAGAGGAGCACGTCCTCCGCCTTCTTCGGATACGTGTAGTCCTCGACGCGCTCGAACCGCGCGGAGAGCCCGTGGCCGCGCGTATCGGGAAACAGCGCGCGGATCCGCGCGCCGAACGGCTCGAGGTCGGCGACCATGGAGGACGAGTCCTCGATCGAGCCGCCGTGGATCCAGACGACGGGCGGCTTCGCGGGATCGCCGGCCTCGCGCCAGTGCAGGCGCACGCCGTTCGGGAGCGTGATCTCAGGCACGGCCGTCAGCGTATCGAACTCGCGGCATTGACAGGGTGATCACCCCGTCGAATAGTAGATGCGGATGAGCCCGCGGAGCGCGTTCACCTATCGAGATTACGAAGAGCTGCCCAATGACGGGCGGCGCTACGAGATTCACGATGGCGAGCTCTGCGTGACGCCCGCTCCATCTCCTCAGCACCAGCTCATCAGCGGAGTGTTGTTCGTCATCCTCAGCCGCTGGCTGGACAGGCACCCCGGCGGGCGATTCATCTATTCGCCGCTCGATGTGATTCTGACAGAGACCACCATCGTCCAACCCGACATCATCTACCTGGGCCCGGATCGGCTCGAGCGCATCAGCCGCCGGGGCATCGAGGGAGCACCCACGTTGGCCATCGAGATCCTGTCGCCCTCCACGCGGACGATCGACCGAGCGACGAAGGGCGGCCTTTACGCGCGCTACGGCGTGCCCTTCCTCTGGTTGGTCGACCCGGACGCACAAACAATCGAAGTGTTCGCGCTGCAGGGCCAGCGCTATGGATTGCTGCTGGCAGCCACAGGTGGAGCACCCATCGATCTTCCACCCTTCACCGGCCTCGGCCTGGTCCCCGATACGCTCTGGCCCTAGACGGTCCTAGGCCGCGCGGCGCTCGAGGCGCCGCGCCACGACCGACATCGAGTACGTGCAGAGCCAGTAGACGACCGCGATGA
>QHSB01000310.1 GCA_003220335.1 Candidatus Rokuibacteriota bacterium | reverse complement strand
ATACCCCCCGACGCTCGGGGCGCCCCGGCGGAGCCGTGGCACCCCTCGATAACCCGACAGGCTCCTAGTGAGATTGGGGGGGTCGAGGCGACCCCCCCAATTTCCCCCCGCTTCGGGCGACGCGACGGTCGTCGGTTGCTCGACGCGTGGTCAGCGCCACGCCGCCCATCACCAGCGCGACGCCGCCGATCTGCCAGGGTCCGATCGGCTCACCGAGCAGCGCCGCCGCCAGCGCCATTCCCACCAGCGGCGTCACGTTCAGGAAGATCGCTGCGCGGCTCGGGCCCACGCGCTCGACCGCCGCGTACCACCACAGATGGGCGATCGCGCCGAGGATCGCGTGGTAGAGCAGCACGGCCCACGCGATCGGTGAGGCCAGCCGCGGCCGCGGCATCAACGGCAGCGTGACGACGGCGAGCGGTACGAGCAGGAGCGTGCCGCACACGTAGGCGCCTGTGGTCGCCACCGCCGGTGGCACCGTCGCGATGAGACGCTTGCCGTAGACCGTATAGACCGTCCACGCCGTGAGCCCCAGCAGGGTGAGGAAGTCACCCAGACGCCACTCCGACGGCGCGAGCTCTGCCAGCTGTCCCTCGGTGACGACGACGAGGACACCGAGCGCCGAGAGGGCCACGCCCGCCTGCTGGGCACGGTGCAGCCGCTCGCCGAGATAGAGCCGCGCGCCCAGCGCGATCATCACCGGCGACGCGGCCTGCAGGATGGCGGCGTTCGCCGCCGTCGTCGTGTAGATCCCCCAGTAGGCGATGTGCATCGACAGCACCACGCCGGCCACGCCGAGCACGAAGAACGCGCGCACCGTCTCGGGCGCCGGGGCCCGCACGGCGTCGGCGCCCGAGCGCAACAGCAGCACCCCGAGGAACGCCGAGGCGACGATGGCACGCAGCGCGGTGAGGAGCGTCGGCGGCAGGTCGTCGAGCGCGAGCTTGGAGGTGGCGGGGAACGTGCCCCACAGCGCCGCGATCAGCAGCAGCGCGACGTACGCGCGCGTTTGACTGAGCCGAGGCACCCGCCTATGATAGCCCGCGCGTCATGGCCGATCACGTCATGGAGTCGCGCTTGTGGCTCGCGCGGCCGCGGTCCGATGTCTTCGCGTTCCTCGCCGATCCCTCCAACCTCGCGCGCGTGATGCCCCCGACGCTCGACGTGCGGCTGCTCACGCCGGCCGTCACGATGGCGGCGGGCGCCGTGCTCGAGTTCCGCATCGTCTGGCTCGGGGTGCCGCTGCGCTGGCGGATGTTCGTGCGCGAGTGGGACCCGCCCTATCGCTTCGTGGACGTGCAGGTCAACGGGCCGTATGCGCGCTGGGAGCATCGGCACCGGCTGCTGGAGGACGGGGGCGGGACCTGGATCGAGGACCGCGTGACGTACCGGCTGCCCGGTGGTCCGCTCGGCCGGGCGGCCCACCGCCTGATCGTGGGACGACAGCTGCGCGCGGCGTGGGCGTACCGCCGCGAGCGGCTGGTCGAGTTGCTGGCGCCGGTCAGCGCGCCGGCAGGGTGATGCCCAGCCGCTCGAGCCGGGGCCGCACGCGGTCGCTCAGCAGGCCGATGCGCGCGAGATTCTGCACCATCGAGGAGTGCATGTCCTTGCGGAAGTACTTCCGGAACGGGGCGAAGTCGTTGGACGCCGCCGTCTCGCGGCGGTAACGGCGAATTTCATCCATTTCAGCCGGACTGAAACCCAAGTCTTGATAGGCTTCAGCCGGGAAGAAGCCGGTCAGCGTTTTTTCGAGCGCGAAGCACGTGTAGTCCTCGAGCTCGCGCCGTTCGGTCTCCGAGGCCTCGGCCACCACGCGCGGCAGCGAGAGCATGCCGAAGCCCATGTGACGCGACTCGTCCTGCAGCACGCGCTTGCACACCTCGCCGAGCACCGGGTCCCGGGCGCTCTCGCCCATCATCTTGAAGAGGGCGACGGCGAACGTCTCGGCGACGAGCTGGAGCGCGATCGTCTTCAGGTACCAGCGGCTCTCGGTGAGGATCGAGTCGAACAGGTCGCGCTCGTTCTTGGGCATGCCGTAGCGGATCCCGAGACGCTCGGTGAGGTAGCGATCGAGCACCTCGTTGTGTCGGGCCTCGTCCATCACCTGGGTGGCCTGGAAGAACTTGTGATCGGCGCCCTCGACGACGTCGACGAGCTGGCTGCACGCCAGCATCGCGCCCTGCTCGCCGTACATGAGGGTGGACAACCGCCAGGCGGCGATGCGCCGGTTGAGCTCCACGCGCTGCGCCTCGGACAGCCGCTCCCACAGGGGCGAGCCGTAGATGTCGATCAGCTCGTCGGCGATGACGCGGCCGTCGGCGGTGCCGGGCTCCTTCCAGGGGATGTCCTTGGAGGCGTTCCACTGGTCGCGCTTGGCGTTCTCGTAGAGCCGGCGGAGGTCGGCCTCGTTGGTGGCGTAGTCGTACTCGAACATCGTCGTCATCGTGGTCGGAATCGGCCGCGGCTCCATGTGCTCCATCTGCGCCTCCAGGGGAAACCGACGAGTTTCGTCGGGGAACTGAGCGGTTCCCATTATGCCGCCGCCGGCCCCGGCGGCGCAAGGTGGTAGGCTGGGCCGGTGACGCGGACGGTCGACGAGCTGGGCGCGCACGTCTCGGTCGCGGGCGGCCTTGCCCTGGCGCCGGCGCGGGGCCGCGACCTCGGCTGCGGCGCCATCCAGATCTTCCTCAAGAACCAGCGCCAGTGGGCGGCGTCGCCCCTCGACCCGGCCGCCGCCCGCGCGTTCCGCGCCGCGCGCCGCCGCGCGGGGATCCGGCACGCCTTCGCGCACGGCAGCTACCTCGTCAACCTGGCCACGCCCGTGCCCGCGGCCTGGCGGCAGGCCGTCGACACGTTCACGGACGAGCTGCAGCGCGCGGAGGCGCTGGGTCTCGGCTGCCTGGTCGTGCACCCCGGCTCGCACATGGGCGCGGGGCGGGAGGCCGGCCTCGACGCGGTGGCGCGGGCGGTGGACGAGGCGCTGGTCCGCACGCCGCGCGCCCGCGTGCGCGTGGCCCTCGAGAACACGGCCGGCGGGGGCCACGCGCTCGGCGGAACGTTCGAGGACCTGGCGGGGATCATCGGGCGCGTGCGGCGCGCCGAGCGGGTGGGCGTGTGCCTGGACACCTGCCACCTGTTCGTCGCCGGCTACGACATCCGCACGCCCGCGGGTTACGCCGCCGCCATCGAGCGCTGCGCGCGCACGGTGGGACTGCCGCGCGTGCTCGCGTTCCATCTGAACGACGCCCGCGCCCCGCTCGGCTCCGGCCTCGACCGCCACGAGCACATCGGGCGCGGCCGGCTCGGCCTGCGTCCGTTCCGCCTGCTGCT
>QHSB01000054.1 GCA_003220335.1 Candidatus Rokuibacteriota bacterium | reverse complement strand
CTCGACGAGGTAGAGCCCGAGGTCGAGCGACGAGGCCACCCCGCCCGCGGTGACCACGCGCCCGTCCTCGACGATGCGCCGATCGGTGACGACCTCGCGGCAGAGCGGCTTCAGCGCGTCGAACGCGTTGTGGTGCGTCGTCGCGCGAAGGCCCTTCAGGAAGCCCGCCGCACCCAGGAGCAGCGAGCCCGTGCACACGGAGGCGAGCGGTCGCGTGTCGCCCCACGTCGCGAGGTACTGCACGAAGCGCGCGTCGTACATGAGTGGGCGCGTGCCGACGCCGCCCGGCAGGAACAGCACATCGTAGCCCGCGAGCGCCGGGTACACCGCCTGCGCCTGCATGACGAGCCCGCTGTCATCGGCCACCTCGGGCTCGGTGCCGACGATGGTCACGCTCACGCCCGGCGCGACGCCCATGGGCGCCACCCGGCGGAGCGCATCGTATACGCCGATGAGGTCGAGGAACGTCAGCTTCGGGAATGCGAGCAGCGCGAAGCGCCGCGGCGTCATCGCGGGACCTCCGCGATGCCCGCCAGGTGGCGCTGCGCGAGCTTCTGGTAGCCCTGCGGATTCGCCTTCACCCAGAACTCGGCGGGGGTGCCGGCGAGCGGGCCCTTCACCTTCGCGGGCGTGCCCATGGCCAGCATGCCGTCGGGCACCTCCGTCTCCGGCGTGACGAGCGCGCCGCCCGCGATCATCGCGCGCACCCCGATGCGCGCCCCGTCGAGCACGGTGCTGCCGTTGCCGACGAGGGCCTCCTCGCCGAGCCAGGCGGCGTGGATGGTGCAGTTGTGGCCGACGGTGGCGCCGCGGCCGATCTCGACGCCGGCGCGCGCCGTCACGTGCACGACGGAGCAGTCCTGCACGTTGGCGCCGGCGCGCACGACGATCGGGTTCAGGTCGCCGCGCAGCACGGCGTTGTACCAGACCGAGGCGCGCTCCTCGATCGTGACGTCGCCGATGAGGACGGCCGTCGGCGCGATGAATGCGGTCGGATGCACGTTCGGACTTTTGCCTTCGAAGCTGAAGAGTGGCATGGGCTCGACCCTCGCAGTATGCTCGACGTTGAGCTTCATCTTATATGACGCCCCGCATCGCTGCCGTTGCCACCGCCGTGCCGCCCTATCGTTACACGCAGGCGCAGATCCTGGCGCTCGCCGGATATGCCGACGAGCGCCGGCGCGGGTTCTTCGCGGCCAGCGACATCGAGGGCCGTCACCTCTGGATCGACCCCGCGCGCTTCACGCCGAACGAGACGGTGGACGAGCTCAACGCGCGGTTCTGCGAGGGCGCGCTGGCGCTGGCGGAATCGGCCGCCCGCGCAACGCTGGCGCGGGCGGGCTGGACGCCGGAGGATGTGGACTTCATCGCCACCACGACGTGCACGGGACGGCTCACGCCGAGCCTCGACGCCCATCTGGTCGCCCGCCTCGGCTGCCGCGCAGAGGTCCAGCGCGTGCACGTGGGCGACACCGGCTGCGCCTCCGCCATGGTCGCGCTGCAGCAGGCGTGGAATCACCTGCAGACGTTCCCCGGCCACCGCGCGCTCGTGACCGCCGTCGAGATCTGCTCGGCCGCGTATTTCCTCGACGACCGGCTCGAGAGCGCCGTCGCTCACGCCATCTTCGCCGACGGCGCGGGCGCGGTGGCGCTCGGCGGCGACGACGCGCGTGGGCCCGCGATCATCGGGCACCGCACGCTGTTCAGCTCCGAGCATCTGCCCGCGATGGGGTTCGAGTATCCGGGCGGCCGGCCGCGCGTCGTGCTCTCCAAGGAGGTCCGGCGCATCGGGGCCTCGATGATGGGTCAGATGGCGCGCGCGCTCATGGAGACACAGGGCCTCAAGCGCGACGACATCGCGCACTGGGTGCTGCACTCCGCGGGCCGCCGCGTGCTGGACCGCGCGCGCGACCTGCTGGACCTCACTGACGCCCAGATGGCTCACGCACGCGCGGTCCTGCGCGAGCAGGGCAACATGTCCTCGGCGACCATCCTCTTCGTCCTCGAGCGCCTGCTGCGCCTCGAGCATCCCGTGCCGGGCGACTGGGGACTCATGATCGGCCTCGGCCCCGGCTTCGCGGCCGAAGGCGCGCTGCTCCGCTGGTGATGCGGCGGGCGGAGGGCGCGCGCGAGTATCTCGACGGCCGTGTGCCTCCGGCCGATCTCGCCGCCACCCTCGCCGACCTCGACCGTCTCAACGCCTGGTTCGGAGGGCACGCGCTGTCGCTCGCGCGGGTGCGGCGCGTCGCGGCGCACGCGCCGCCCGAGCGCACGCTGCGCATCGTTGACGTGGGCGGCGGCGACGGTGCCTTCGCGCGGCGCGTGGTGCGCTGGGCGCGCCGCGCGGGGCGACGCGTGCGCGTGCTCGTCGTCGATGACGATGCGGAGACGGCACGACTGGCCATCGCGGCGTGCGCCGCGTACCCGGACATCGCGGTCCTGCGCGCCGACGCCACCGCGCTGCCGCTGGCGGCGGGCGCGGCCGACGTCGTGCACGCGGGGCTCACGCTCCATCACCTCGAGCCCGACGCGGCCGTGCCGGCGCTGCGCGAGATGCGTCGCGCGTGCCGCGGCCGGGTGGTGGTGAACGACCTCGCCCGCACGCCGCTGGCGCTCGGTCTCGTCTGGCTCGCCACGCGGCTGCTGCCGGTGCACCCGATGTCGCGCCACGACGGGCCGCTCTCCGTGCGGCGCGCCTACGCGCCCTCGGAGCTGGGCGCCCTGTTCGGCGCCGCCGGCGTCACGCGGGCGACGGTCACGCGTTATCCGTGGCTCGCGCGGCTCGTGGTGGAGGCCACATGATGCGCGCCGCCGACGTCCTGGTCGTCGGCGCCGGGCCCGCCGGCGCGGCCACGGCCATCCTGCTCGCTGAGCAGGGGCTGGCCGTGACCGTGCTCGAGCGCGGCCCGCGCGCGCGGCCCAAAGTCTGCGGCGAGTACCTGAGCCCCGAGGCCGGCCGCGTCCTCGACCGGCTCGGTGCGCTGAAGGTGCTCGACGCGGGGGGCGCCGTCGCGCTGGCCGGCATGCGCATCACCGCCCCCGATGGCACCGTGCTCACCGGCCGTTACGGCGCCGTCGGCGGCTTCCGCCCGTATCGAGAGCAGGCGATCGGCGTCTCCCGCGCCACGCTCGACGGGGCCCTGCTCGACCGCGTGCGCGCGCAGCCGGTGGACCTGTACCTCGGGGTGCGGGTCACCGACGTCGTGGTCGAGCACGGCGACGTGGTGGGGGTGGTCGGCGTGGACGGCGCGGGCGCCCGGGTGGAGATGCGCGCGCGCGTCGTGGTGGCCGCCGACGGCCGCGCCTCGGCGATCGCGCACGCGCTCGGCTGTCGCCATCCGCATCGGCTCGCCCGGATGGCCCTCGTCACCTACGTCGTCGGCGTGCCGGACTGCCGCGACGTCGGAGAGATCTTCGTCGACCCGCCCGACTACGCGATCCTCAACCCGCTCGCGCCCGACCGCGTCAACCTCAGCCTCGTGGTGCCGCTTGCCCATGCGGTGCCGTGGCGGTCGCGCCTCGAGGATTTCTTCGCCGCGCGGGTGAAGCAGCTGCCGCACCTGGCGCGGCGGCTCGCCTGCGCACGGCGCGTGGCGCCGCTTTCGTCGATGGGACCGCTCGCGTATCGCGTGACGCCGCCGCGCGAGGGCGGCGTGCTCTTCGTCGGCGACGCGGCGGGCTTCTATGACCCGTTCACCGGTGAGGGGATCTTCACCGCGCTGCGCTCCGCGGAGCTGGCGGCGGACACGCTGGTCACCGCGCTGCGCGCCGATGACGTCTCGGCGGCGGCCCTGGCCGCCTACGGACGGGCCCGCCGCGCCGCCTTCGCCGACAAGGAGCGCGTGACGCGCGCGCTGCAGGCGCTGATCGGCCGCCGTCGTCTGGCGAATCTCGCCGCGCGGTGGCTCGCGGCCCGGCCGCGCCTGCTCGACACGCTCCTCGGCGTGATCGGCGACTATGTGCCGCCGCGCGCGCTGCCCCGCCTGCTCTTGTCGTAGAATCCCGGGCCATGGCCTCGCGACGCTCCGACAATCTGCCGCGCCGCTTTGCGAAGATCTACACGGCCGCCATCACCGACGTCATGGACGAGATGGGCCTGCTGCGGCAGACGCTGCCGCACGCGATCCAGCCGCTCACGCCGGACATGCGGCTGGCCGGCTACGCGTTCACGGCGCGCGGCCGCACGCACCGCGGCTCGCCGCGCGAGCGCGACGCCACGCTGCGAAAGTTCCTGGCCATGCTTGGCGCGGTGCCGGCCGACTCGGTGCTGGTGCTGGCCGCCAACGACCAGGAGGCCGCGCACTTCGGCGAGCTGTCGGCGGAGTGGTTCCGTGGGCGGAAGGTCCGCGGCGCCGTGATCGACGGCAGCACGCGCGACGCCGCTTCCATCGCGCGCACCCGCTTTCCGACCTTCGTGCGCTATCGCAGTCCTCAAGATTCGGTGCCGCGCTGGCGCGTCACCGACTGGGGCCAGCCCCTGACGGTCGGCGGCGTGCGCGTGAGCCTCGGCGACATCGTGGTGGGCGACCTCGACGGCGTGGTGGTCGTGCCGCGGCGCGTGGCGCACGAGGTGCTGCAGCGCTGCGAGCGGCTGGTGGGCACCGAGAACAAGGTGCGCACCGCGGTCAAGCGCGGGATGACGCCGCTGGCCGCCTACGAGAAATTCGGGGCTTTTTAAATGGGGGGCCCCGAAATGGCCCCCCAAACCCCCCAGCCTTCGGAGCGTCCCGGCGAAGCCGTGCCGCTCCTCTAGATCGCGCCAGCCTATGGGGGCCCCGAAATGGCCCCCCAAGCCCCCCGACGCTCGGAGCGCCCCGGGAAACCCGGGGCGCTCCTCGATTCTCCGCTCAGCCGCGGACGACGTCGGCGATGGCGCGGGCGAGGACCAGGGGGTCCAGCGGCTTTGTCACGTGGCGCTGGTAGCCGGCGTCGGCGATCCGTCCCGAGTCGGTGCCCATTGCGTACGCGGTCAGCGCGATGCCCGGCACCTGACCGCCCTGCGCGGCGGGCCGCGCGCGGACCTGCCGGATGAGATCGTAGCCGTCGATGCCGGGCATGCCGATGTCGCTGACGAGCACGTCGGGCACCTCGCGCTCGAAGGCGCGCAGCGCGGCGGAGGCGTCGGCGGCGCTCACGACGGTCGCCCCCCACTGCCCGAGCGCCGTCGCGAAGAGCTCGAGCGTGTCCCTCTCGTCGTCCACGAGAAGGACGCGGACGCCCGTCAGGTCCGGCTCCATCGACGTCGCGGAGCGCGGTGACCGGTCCCCGGCGGCCTGGCTCGTCGCCGGAGGAGGCTCGGCGGGCAGGCGGAGCGTGAACGTCGCGCCCTTCCCCGGGCCTTCGCTCGCGGCCACCACGCTGCCGTGATGCATCGCGGTGAGGTGACGCACGATGGCCAGGCCGAGGCCGAGTCCGCCCTGCGAGCGGCGGCTCGACGCGTCGCCCTGCTGGAATCGCTCGAAGATTCGGGGCAGGACCTCGGGCGCGATGCCGATGCCGGTATCGCGCACCTCGATCGTGACCGCGTCCGGCTCCGCGCGCACGGCGACGTCGACCCGGCCGCCCTTCGGGGTGAACTTGACGGCGTTGGAGACCAGGTTCGAGACGACCTGTTGCAGGCGGGCGGCGTCGCCGGCGATCGACCGGAGCGTCCCCTCGACGCTCGCCCGCACCTCGATGCCCTTGGCGAGGGCGACGCCGCGCACGGCGTCGAGCGCGCCGTCCACGATTCGCGCGACGTTCACGACGCCGATCTCGAGGCTGAGCTTGCCGGACACGATCCGCGAGACGTCGAGGAGATCGTCGACCAGCTGCGCCTGCATCCGGGTGTTGCGAACGATGACGTCGAAGGCGCGCCGCGCCTTCTCGGTGGCAAGATCGTCGGAGCGCAGCATGCCGCTCCAGCCGAGCATCGCGGTGAGCGGCGTTCGCAACTCGTGCGAGACAACCGCCAGGAACTCGTCCTTTGCGCGATTGGCCGCCTCGGCCGAGGTGCGGGCCACCCGCTCGCTGCGCAGGAGGTCCTGCCGCGCGCGCTCGGCGAGCTTCGCGTCCGTCACGTCGGCCACGATGCAGACGGCGCCCTCGGCGCCACCGTCGGCGTCCCGGACGGGGTCGATCCTCATGCGTAGCCAGCGTCCGCCGCGCTCGAGCTCGTAGATCACGCGCGATGCGGGCCCCACGTTGGTGTCGAGCCCGGGGATGATGTCACGCAGCCGGCGGCCGGCGAGCGCGCCGCTCTCGATGCCGGCGAGGCGCGCGAACACGGCGTTGGCGCGCAGGATGCGGCCGTCGGCGTCGAGCAGACAGACGCCGTCGCTGATGGCCTCGAAGGTCTGCTCCCAGTGCCAGGCGGCCGTCCGCACCTTCGCCTCGGCGCGGTACGCGCGCTCGAGCGAGCGGACGGTCGCCAGCAGGACCTTCGGCTCGAGCGGCTCGATCAGGTAGCCGTCGGCACCCTGGTCCAGGCCGCGCACCTGGTCGTCGGTGCCGGCGGAGGACGCGGTCATGTGGACGACCTGGATGACCGCGAGGTCGGGATCCCCCTTGATCTGCTTGCACACCTCGAAGCCTGGCGCAGGATCTTGCTCCGCGAGTACAGCGCCGCCCGGTAGTCATCGACGTTGAGGATTTTGAATGCGGTCTCGGTCGTCACGCCGCGAACCCTACTTTCTCGAGCGCTTTGTGGATCTCCGCCGCCGCCCCGCCCGAGGCGTACGACTCCTTGGAGAGGACGGCCGCGGCGCGGGCGAGCTCCCGGCGCTCCTCGGACGTCAACACCTTTGCCGTGTTCATGACGATCGGGATGTCGCGCGTCGCCGGATCGGACGACAGCTCGCGCAGGACGTCGAGACCGGAGAATCCCGGCATCACGACGTCGCAGAAGATCACGTCGGGTCGGTCGCGCCGGGCCATCGCCACCCCCTCGGCGCCGTTCGACGCCTCCACGACGGCGCACGGAAAATCGCGGAGCACGCCCCGCAGCAGGTACCGGGACACGGGATCGTCGTCGATGATGAGGACCTGGCGCCGGCGCCGCCCGGTGGTGAATGCGCGCAGCGACTCGAGGAGCCAGTCGCGGTCCACCGGCTTCTGCGCGAAGGCGCGCGCGCCCAGGGCCAGCGCTTTGCTGTGGTCGTCGACGTCGGTGACCACGAGAACGGGCAGGCTCTTCGTCGCCTCGTCGCGTCCGAGCTCGGCCAGGAAGGCCCAGGCGTCCTCGCCGCGCAGCAGGATGTCGAGGATGGCGGCGCGGAACTCGACCTGTGACACCGCGCGTCGCGCCTCGCCCACCGAGCGCGCGTGGAGCAGCTGGAACTCCGTGTGGCGCAGCAGCGTCTGATACACGAGCACGGTCTCCAGGTTGTCCTCCAGCAGGAGAATCGGCACCTTGCCCGGCGCCACCCGCCACTCCACGGTCACCGGCGTCTCCCCCGGCGTGGTCGCCGGCGGCGCATAGACGAGCGGGATCGTCGCCGAGAACGTGGAGCCGACCCCCGGTGTGCTGTGCACGGCCACCGAGCCGCCGAGCAGGTGCGCGAGCTTTCGGGTGAGCGGCAGGCCCAGCCCCGTGCCCCTCACCACCCGCTGCAGCCGGCTCTCGACCTGGGCGAACTCCTGGAAGATCGCCTCGTGGTCCTCCGGCGCGATGCCGATGCCGGTGTCGGCCACGGCGAACACCACCGCGCGGCCGTCCTCGCTCGGGCGCGCGCTCACGCGCACCTCGCCGCGCTCCGTGAACTTGAGCGCGTTCGAGATGAAGTTGCGCAAGATCTGCGAGACCTTCGCCTCGTCGGTGTGCAGCGCCGGCAGCGCGCTGACGTCGTCGAAGGCGAGGATCAGCGACTCGTTGACCAGCAGCGGCCGCAGCATGCCGCGCAGCGCGCCGAAGAGGTTTTCCACCGTGAACTCGACGGGGCGGATGACAATCTTGCCCGCCTCGATCTTCGCCGTGTCGAGCAGATCGTTGACCAGCTCGAACAGGTCCTCGGCGGCGCGGCGGATGAAGCCGATCTGCGTCGCCTGCTCGGTGCTCAGGGGCCCGTCGGCGTGATCGAGGAGCAGTCGCGAGAGCGCCAGAATCGAGTTCAGCGGCGTGCGGAACTCGTGGCTCATGTTCGACAGGAAGCGCGACTTCAGGTCGTCGGCGCGGCGTAGATGGTCGGCTTTCTCGTCCAGCTCCGCGTAGAGCGCCACCACGCCGCGGTTCGTGTCCTCCAGCTCGGCGTTGAGCCGCACCAGCTCGTCCTGCCGCCGGCGCAGCTCCTCGAGCATCCGCAGCAGCTCCTGGTTCTGCTGCTGCACCTCCTCGACGGCGTCGCGCGGCGTCCGCTTCGCCAGCGAATCGGCGATCCGGGCGGCGGCGGCCGGCGTCACCATGTCGGCGCGCCGCGGCATGAGCTTCCTCAAGATCACGCTCGTACCGCGGCCCGGCGCCGAGTCGATGTCGAAGGCGTCCATGAGCCGCTTGGCGCCGATGATGCCGAGGCCCATGCCCGTGGAGGACTGGTAGCGGCCGCTCAGGATCGTGTCGAGGTCGGCGATGCCGGGACCGCGATCCCAGACGCGGATGGTGAAAATTTGGGGCCGCGTCTGGCCTTCCACGGAGAAGTCGATCCGCCCGCCGCCGCCGTAGCCGACGGCATTGCGCGCGATCTCGGACACCGCGGTGGCGATCCGCGTCTGGTCTTGAAGGTCGAAGCCGAGCAGCGCGGCCAGCTGGCGGGCGCGCTGGCGGCCGCCGACGACGTCGTGCTCGCGCGACACCGTCACCGACAGCAGCGGCAGGCTCACGCCGACAGCGAGAGGTGGCTGGTGAGACCGTCGGAGTAGAGGATGACCGCGGCGTCGTGCGACCAGGGATAGCTGAACTCCGGCAGGCGCGCCGCGCTCACGCCCGCGGTGCCGTCGCGCGACACCATCTGGCGCGTGGTCTCGGGAGTCACGATGGCGCCCGCGATGTTGCCGAGCCCGGCGAAGCGTACGACGCCGCGCGCAGCATCGATGTCCGCGATGGCGGCGGCCGCCCCGCGCGTGCTGCGCAGCGCGTGGTGCACGTCTTGAAGGCGGTTGGCGGGCGACGGGTCACGCGAGCCGAGGAAGGCGGCGACGGCCGCGCGCGAGGCCTCGGCGGCGCCCGGGCCGTGGCCGAGCCCGTCGGCGACCAGGATCATCGTGCCGTCGATCCTCGGCTGCGCCGCCCACGCGTCGCCACAGACGTCCTCGCCGGGCTTGGCGATGGCCAGCCCCTCGGTGCGAAGCCCCCTGGGGGCGGCGGCCGGTGTTCGCCGCGCGCCCACGCGCGCGAGGACGGCGGTGCCGGCACCCGCGCGCGAGTAGATGTCGAACGTGCTCGACAGGCGGTAGAGCGCGCCGAACCCCGTGCCCGGGCTGCCGGCCGTCGAATAGCCATCGGCGAGGCTTCGGGCGACGTCGGCGATACCGGCCCCCCGATCGAGGGCCAGGACCTCGATCAGCGGCGTATCGCCGGCGGTGAGCACGCGGACGAGAAGCTGGCCGCCGCGCGCGTGCTTGACGATGTTCGTGCCGGCCTCCGTGACGACGAGCGCGAGCCGGCCCCCGCATTCCTCGTCGAAGCCCAGCCGCGCGGCCAGGTCGAGCGCGGTCTGGCGTGCGTCGGCCACGTGGCTCGCGTGGTCCACCTCGAAGCGGAGGTCCCGGGTCATATCCATCGCGCCAGCCGTACCCACGTGCCCGTGCCCGGCTGGGAGCGGATCTCGAACTCGCTCACGAGCCGCTTGGCGCCGCCGAGGCCGAGTCCCAGGCCGCTGCCGGTCGTGTAGCCGTCGCGCATGGCCTGCGCGAGATCCCCGATCCCGGGGCCGTGGTCCTCGAACGTCAATCGCACGCCACGGCGCGGCGCGTTCTCGAGCACCTCGATCTCCACGATGCCGCCACCGCCGTAGAGGACGGTGTTGCGCGCGATCTCGCTGGCCGCCGTGACGAGCTTCGTCTGGTCCACGAGGCTGAAGCCGAGGCCCTGCGCCTGCATCCGAACGGCCTGCCGGACGGCCACGACGTCGTCCGAGCTCGCGAGCGGCAGCTTTTCAGTCCTGAGCGTTCGCATTCACGCCGTCCACGGCGGCCGGCGCCCCCAGCGCGTCGCGCAGGAGGTCCATGCCGCGCTCGACGTTGAGCGCGGTCCGCACGCCGGTGAGCGACATGCCGAGCTCGACGAGCGTGATGGCGACGGCCGGCCGCATGCCGACCACCACCGTCGCCGCGTCGAGCACCTTCGACATGGCGGCGATGTTGGCGAGCATGCGCCCGATGAAGGAGTCCACGATCTCCAGCGACGAGATGTCGATCAGCACGCCGCGGGCGTGAGTCTTGACGATCTGGTTGGTGAGATCGTCCTGCAGCGTGAGCGCGAGCTTGTCGTGCATGTCCACCTGGATGGAGACCAGGAGGAACTCCGCCATCTTGATGATCGGGATCCGGTCCATCCGCGGCTCAGTGCTTCGCGGGCGACGCGGACCTGGCGGAGGCGGCGCGGGTCACGGCGAAGCCCGTGCGCTGCAGGGCAACGGCGAAGGCGTCGGCCAGCGTGGCCTTCGTCGTGACCGCGTTCAGGTCGACCCCGAGGTGCACGATCGTCTGCGCGATCTGGGGCCGGATGCCGCTGATGATGCAGTCGGCGCCCATCAGCCGCGCCGCCGCCACCGTCTTGAGCAGGTGCTGGGCGACCAGCGTGTCCACGGTGGGCACGCCGGTGATGTCGATGACGGCGATGGTGGCGCCCGTCTCCACGATGCTCCGCAGCAGATTCTCCATCACCACCTGCGTCCGCGCGCTGTCCAGCGTTCCGATGAGCGGCAGGCCGAGCACGCCCTGCCAGAGCTGGACGACGGGCGTGGACAGCTCCAGCATCTCGCGCTGCTGGTGGACGATGACCTCCTCGCGGCTCTTCTGGTAGACCTCGGTGGTGTAGAGCCCGAGGCGGTCGAGGGCGACCGACGTGCTCCACATCTCGCCGGCGAGGGCGTCCGGATCGCGGCCGAGGTCCTGCCGCAGCCGCGCGAAGAGCGGCTGCTTGAGGGAGAACACGAAGGTCGCCGTCTCCGACGGCGAGAAGCCCTGACGCGCGCGGGTGCGCGAGAGGTCCTCGAGGAAGGCGCGGGCCTCGCCCCAGTCGGCGTCGGCTCCACTTTCGTTCTGTGCGGCCTGGCGAAAGATCGCGAGGAAGCGCCGCGAGTCCTCGCGCAGCTCCTGGTCGTTGACCAGGTCGCGGCGACGCGTCACGGCCGCCAGCTGCTGGTCGACCCACTCGTTGAGGACGTCCTTCTCGTGACGTTCCAAGATCGTGGCCAGCCGCATCATCGTCTTCTGACCCATGCGTTCACTCCTCGAGGATCGTTCGGATGCTCGTCGGGCGAGACTCCGGAGTATAGAGGCGGGGCAGAGCGAAGTCACTCCGTAGGTGCACGGAGTAGGCAAAAATTTTCCTACGAGCGAGTCAGGCGCGAAGAATCTGCGGCGACGTCAGCGCGCGCGGCGGCGCGCGGCGCGGACGGGTCGCGCGGGCTCGTCGTCGGCGACGGCGCCCACGCCGCCGATCTCCGGGAGACCGGCTTCCTTCAGCGGACGATTGACGCGGTCCCGGATCCACTTCGCGTCCCACCACTCGAGCGGCGTGACCGATACGCCGGAGACGAGCACCTCGAAGTGCAGATGATCGCCGATGGCCAGCCCCGTCGCGCCCGTGCGTCCCATCTCCTGGCCTTTGGTCACCCGGTCGCCGACCTTCACCTCGATCGACGACAGGTGCGCGTAGAGCGTCTGCAGCCCGAGCCCGTGGTCGAGGATCACGGCGTTGCCGTAGATCGTGAGCGGACCGGCGAAGGCGACGACGCCGGCATTGGCGGCCGGCACCGGCGACTGCTTGGTGGAGGCGAGGTCGTACCCGTAGTGGACCTGCGTGTCGACGGCGCGGCCGTCGTACACGTACGTGCGCGTCTCCGCGAAGTTCGAGAACACCTTCGTGTTGCGCGGCTGGGTGAAGGCACCCTGCCAGAGCGGCGTCTCCGCTGTCCGCGCCCCGATCTCCCGTTTCGTGGCCTCGGCCTGCTTGCGCTGCTCCCGGTTGATGACGAGGAAGCCGTCGAGCAGCGACTGCGAGGGCGGGCGCTGCGGCAGCAGCTCGGGCACCTTCATCTGCAAGAATGCCTCGCTGAGCTTGATCGTGTCGCGCGGGAAGGCGCGCGGCTTCAATTCGCCGGCCACGCCGCGCGTCGCTACGTTGCCCGCCTCGTCGCGCGCGGTGATCGCAATCGGCGTGCCGGCCGCGTAGTCGTAGGGCAGGGCGACCAGCGCGACGCGCGCGCCCTTGTCGGGCGGTCCGTACGCGAACGACGGGAACGCGCGCGGGCCGACGGTGACGTCGGTGCGCTGGGCATCGCTCGCGCGGAAGGCGACGAGCTGGACGCCGCCCGGCGACACGTAGCGCGTGGCGGCGAGGATGTCGAGCTTCGGCGGCGTGAGGTCGATGGTGACCGGCGCGCTGACGATGGGGCGCTCGCCGCGCCGGAATGGCCGCCAGAAATCGTCGCGCGCCCACACCTCCAGCGTGGCCGGGCCCTCGCGCAGACCGAGGGCGGCCGTCTGGAACGTGACGGGCAGCTCCACGCGCGAGCCTCGCGGCGTGTCGGACTTCGCCACCGTCAGCGGACGCCCGCTCTGCACGACGCGGACCTCGGCGCGCGCGACGCTGCCGCGTGAGGCGTGAAGCGTCACCGTGAACGCCGGCGTGTGGCCGAGGAAGCGCGGAGCGGCCAGCGACGCGCGCACGTCGGGTACCGTCTGGCGCCAGCCGAGGTACGAGATCGGCGCGACGATGGCGAGGATCAGCAGGACGACCGCGAGCAACCCGGCCTTGAAGCGCGACCGCGGAGGCACGACGCGAATGATACCACGCCGTTGGCTTGACACCCCCCGCACCCCCCGCTAGATTGACGCGGTGTCCACCGTCTGGTTGATTCCCGCCTTCCCGCTCGCGGGCGCGCTCGTCAACATGGCGTTCGGACGCGCGATCGGACGGCGCGCGCACTGGATCGCGGTGCCGGCACTGGCCGCCTCGTTCCTCGCTTCGTGCATCGTGTTCGCGCGCGTGTGGTCGGGCGCGGCGTTCACCTCGACGCTCTTCACGTGGATCGTCGCCGGCGACTTCGAGACATCGGTGGTCGCCCTCGTCGATCCGCTCACCGGCGTCATGCTGCTCGTGGTCACCGGTGTCGGCACGCTCATCCACGTCTACTCGATCGGCTACATGCACGACGATCCGGGCTACGCGCGCTACTTCGGGTATCTCAACCTCTTCGTGTTCTCGATGACCATGCTCGTGCTCGCCGGCAACTTCCTGCTCCTCTACGTCTTCTGGGAGGCCGTCGGTCTCTGCTCGTACTTGTTGATCGGCTTCTGGTACACGCGTGAGAGCGCCGCCGCCGCCGGCAAGAAGGCGTTCATCGTCAACCGCGTGGGCGACTTCGGCTTCGGGCTGGCCATCATGTGGATCTGGACGGCGTTCGGCACCCTCGACTACGCGGCCGTCTTCAAGGGCGCCGAGACGCTGGCGCCGGCCACGGCCACCGGCATCGCGCTCCTGCTCTTCATGGGCGCGTGCGGCAAGTCGGCGCAGATCCCGCTGCACGTCTGGCTGCCCGACGCGATGGAGGGGCCCACGCCGGTCTCCGCGCTGATCCACGCGGCCACCATGGTGACGGCCGGCGTCTACATGGTCGCCCGTAGCCACGCGCTGTTCGAGCGCTCGGGGGTGGCCCTCGACGTGGTGCTCTGGGTCGGCGTGATCACCGCCGTCTTCGCGGCCAGCGTCGGCCTCGTGCAGACGGACATCAAGCGGGTGCTCGCGTATTCCACGGTGAGCCAGCTCGGCTACATGTTCGCCGCGCTCGGGCTCGGCGCCTACGCGGCCGGCATCTTCCACCTGGTGACCCACGCCTTCTTCAAGGCGCTGCTCTTTCTCGGCGCCGGCTCGGTCATCCATGGGCTGCACGGCGAGCAGGATCTCCGCAAGATGGGCGGGCTGGGGCCACGGATGCGCGTGACGGCGATGACGATGACGATCGGCGCCCTCGGTCTCTCGGGATTCCCCGGCCTCGCCGGCTTCTTCTCGAAGGACGAGATCCTCGCCGCAGCGTTCTTCGGCAGCCGCGCGGCGTGGGCGCTGCTGGTGGTCGGCGCGTTCATGACGGCCTTCTACACGTTCCGGCTCGTCTTCCTGGCCTTCTTCACGGGGCCACGGATGTCCAAGGACGTCGCGCACCACGCGCACGAGTCGCCGCGCGTGATGACGTGGCCGCTCATCGTGCTGGCGGCGCTCACCCTGGTGGCCGGCGCCGCCGTCGGTATTCCGTTCGAGCACGGCACGCCCTTCGCGCGCTTCCTGTCGCCCGTGCTGCCCCTGCACGAGGGCGAGCACAGCGGCGCCGCCGGCATCATGCTGCTGGTGCTGTCGATGATCGTGGTGGCCGCCGGCATCCTGCTCGCGTGGTTCATGTACATGACGCGGCCGGTGAGGGCGGAGACGATCGGCCAGCCGAAGACGGTGGTGCGCCGCCTGCTGCTGAACGCGTGGTACGTGGACTGGCTCTACGACCGCGCCATCGTGCGGCCGCTCTACGCGCTGTCGGTCTTGCTCGCGAACGCGTTCGACCTCGGCGTGATCGACGGTGCCGTCAACGGCCTCGGCCGCGCGGTGGCCTGGTGGTCGGCGAGCCTGCGCCGGCTCCAGACCGGGTACGTCGTGAACTACGCGCTCACCATGCTCGCGGGCGCCGTGATCTTCGTGGTGTATTTCCTGTCGCGATGAGCCTGCCGCCCATCGGCCTGCTGACCGCCGTGACCTTCCTGCCCGCCCTCGGCGCGCTCGTCATCCTCCTGGCGGTGCCGCGCCGCCACGACGCGGCCCTGCGCTGGGGCGGACTGCTGGTGAGCCTGGCCACCTTCGCGGTCTCGCTGCCGCTGTGGGCGCAGTTCGACGCCGGCGATGCCGACATGCAGTTCGAGGAATTCCTGCGCTGGATGCCCGGGCTGGGCGTCGGCTACCACGTCGGCGTCGACGGCATCAGCGTGCTGCTCGTGCTCCTCACCACGTTCCTCATGCCGCTGGCGCTCGCCTCCGCCTGGCACGCGATCGAGGACCGGACGAAGGAGTTCATGATCGCCATGCTCCTGCTGGAGACGGGCATGGTGGGCGTGTTCGTGTCGCTCGATCTCTTCCTCTTCTTCGTGTTCTGGGAGGCCATGCTGATCCCGATGTACTTCGTCATCGGGGTGTGGGGCGGCGCCAACCGCGTCTACGCCGCGGTGAAGTTCGTCCTCTACACGATGGTGGGCTCCGCGCTGATGCTGGTGGCCATCCTCGCCCTCTACTACCAGCACGGCGCGGCCACCGGCACCTACACCTTCGACCTGCCGACGCTGACGCGGTTCGTCCTGGCGCCCGGGCGCGCGCAGACCCTCATGTTCCTCGCCTTCGCGCTCGCCTTCGCCATCAAGGTCCCGCTGTTCCCGCTCCACACGTGGCTGCCCGACGCGCACGTGGAGGCGCCGACGGCGGGCTCGGTCATCCTGGCCGGCGTGCTGCTGAAGATGGGCACGTACGGCTTCCTGCGCTTCTGCCTGCCGTTGTTCCCGGACGCGAGCGTGGACTACGGGCCGTTCGTGTACGCGCTGGCCGTGATCGGCATCGTCTACGGCGCCCTCGTGTCCACCGTGCAGCCCGACCTCAAGAAGCTCGTCGCCTATTCGAGCGTGAGCCACCTGGGCTTCGTGATGCTCGGCCTCTTCACGCTCACGCCGCAGGGGCTCGTGGGCGCCGTCATCCAGATGGTCAACCACGGGCTGTCGACCGGCGCCCTCTTCCTGATGGTCGGCATGATCTACGAGCGGCGCCACACGCGGCTCATCTCGGAGTTCGGCGGGCTGTGGGCGGTGATCCCGGCCTTCTCCGCGCTCTTCCTGATCGTGTGTCTCTCGTCGCTCGGTCTGCCCGGCCTCAACGGCTTCGTCGGCGAGTTCCTGATCCTCGTCGGCGCGTTCCAGGTCGACAAGTGGCTGGCGGCCGTCGCCACCACCGGCATCGTCTTCGCCGCCGTCTATCTGCTGTGGATGTACCAGCGGGTGGCCCTCGGTGAGATCCGGCACGAGGCCAACCGCCGGCTCCGCGATCTCACGCCGCGCGAGTGGGCGGTGCTGGTGCCCGTGCTGGTCCTCATCGTCTGGATCGGCGTCTACCCCAAGGCGTTCACGTCCAAGACGGAGGCCTCCGTGCAGGCGCTCATCGCCCAGGTCGAGAGCAAAGCGAGCGTCGCCCAGAGCAAGATCCCGCCGGTCTCGCGGCTCTCGCTCCGATGATCCCGGCGCCGCCGATCGCCCTCGGTGCGCTGCTGCCCGCGCTGATCGTGTTCGGCGCCGGCGCGCTCGTGCTGCTGCTCGACCTGCTGCCGCCGCGCACGAAGGACCACCTGGGCGGCGTGGCGCTGGCCGGCATCGTGCTGGCGCTCCTCGCCTCGGTGTGGCTGTGGGCGGGGGGCACCGACGTCCGTGCGTTCCGCGACATGGTGCTGCTCGACCGCTATGCGCTCTTCTTCCATTTCGTGATCTGCTACGCGGCCGCCCTCGCCGTGCTGCTCTCCATCGACTACCTGCGACGCAACGGCGTGGAGTCGGGCGAGTATTACGCGCTGCTGCTCTTCTCGACGACCGGCATGATGCTGCTGGCCTCGGCCGGCGATCTGCTGGTGGTCTTCCTCGGTATCGAGCTGATGTCGCTCTCGCTCTACGTGCTGGCCGGGCTCTTCAAGATGCGCCTGGCCTCGGGCGAGGCGTCGATGAAGTACTTCCTGCTCGGGGCCTTCGCCACCGGCTTCCTGCTCTACGGCATCGCGCTGATCTACGGCGCGACGGGCTCGACCAACTTCGACCGCATCGCCGCCGCCGCGGGCGCGCGCCCGCGCGACACCCTGCTGACGATCGGTCTCGGCCTGCTCCTGGTCGGCTTCGGCTTCAAGATCTCGTCGGTGCCGTTCCATATGTGGGCGCCCGACGTCTACGAGGGCGCGCCGACCTCGGTCACGGCGCTGATCGCGACGGGCAGCAAGGCGGCGGCCTTCGCCGCGCTGATCCGCGTGCTGACGGTGGCTCTCCGGGCCGCGCAGCCGGACTGGAGCGTGCTGCTGTGGGCGGTGGCAGCGCTGACGATGACCGCCGGCAACGTGATCGCCATCGCCCAGTCGAACCTCAAGCGCATGCTGGCCTACTCGTCTATCGCGCACGTCGGCTACATGCTGGTGGGGCTCGTGGCGGGCGGCGCGGCCGGCGCGGGCGCCGTCCTGTTCTATCTGCTCGCGTACACGTTCACCACCGCCGGGGCCTTCGGCGCCATCCTCCTCGTCGAGCGCTCCGACGGCGAGGCGGTGGAGGTGGGCGATTACGCCGGCCTCGCGCGGCGCAACCCGGTGCTGGCGGCCACGCTGGGCCTCTTCCTGCTGTCGCTCGTCGGCATCCCGCCCCTGGCCGGGTTCGTCGGCAAGTTCTACCTGTTCGGCTCCGCCATCCGCGCCGGCTACGTCTGGCTGACCGTGCTCGGCGTACTGAACTCGGCGATCGCCGCCTACTATTACCTCCGCGTCATCGTCTACATGTACATGCACGAGCCGGAGGGCGTGGAGGTGCGGCTGGTACCGTCCTTCGCCGGCGGCATCGCGCTCGCCATCGCCGTCGTCGGCATCGTCCTCCTGGGAGTGATGCCCGCGCCCTTCGCCGAGCTCGCCCAGGTCGCCGTCGCCCCCCTCGTCCGCTAGTGCGTATCCCGGTGGTCGGCGACGCGCGCGCCCGGCGTGCGGGGGCCGTGCGCGCGCCGGAATGGCTCGCCTGTACGCCGCTCGCTCGCTCGGGCGCGACTCGCGCGACCCCCCATCCCCCAGCGGGGGTCGCGCGATGGGCAGCCAACCGTTGGCGGCGCGCTCGTCGTGCCCTGCGCTTCGCGGCGGCGACACGGCTCGCCATCACGGCACACGCACGGCCCCCGCACGCCGGACGCGCGCGTGCCACACGCGGGGCGACACGGTAGTGGCGGTGCGCCTGCCGCATCGGGGGTGGTTGTTCGATCTGGATGGCACCGTGTACCTCGGCGAGGCGCTGATCCCGGGCGCCGCCGAGACCCTCGCCGCGCTGCGCGCCGACGGCCGCCGCGTGGCGTTCCTCTCGAACAAGCCGCTGCAGACGCGCGCCGACTACGCGGCCAAGCTGACCCGTCTCGGCGTGCCCGCCGCCGCCGAGGACGTGATCAACTCCTCGCTCGTGCTGGCGCGCCACCTGGCGACCCTCGATCCCGGCGCGCCCGTCTTCGCCATCGGCGAGCCGCCGCTCGTCGCCGAGCTGCGCGCCCACGGCTTCGACGTCCGACCCGATCACCGCGTGCGCTGGGTGGTCATCGCGTTCGACCGGACGTTCGACTACGCCAAGCTCAACACCGCCCTGCAGGCGGTGCGGCAGGGCGCGCGGCTCATCGCCACCAACCCCGACCGCACCTGTCCCGTCGAGGGCGGCGAGATCCCGGACTGCGCCGGCATGACGGCGGCGGTGGAGGCGGTGACGGGCACGACGGTGGAGGTGATCGTCGGCAAGCCGTCGCCGATCATCCTCGAGGTCGCGCTGGCGAGACTCGGCGTGCCGGCCGCGGACAGCGTCATCGTCGGCGACCGCATCGAGACCGATATCGCAGCGGGCAAGCGCCTCGGTCTGGCGACGGTGCTCGTGCTCACCGGCGTGACGCGCGCCGATGACCCGCGGCTCGCCGAGATCGCGCCGGACCTCGTGCTACCATCGATTCGAGACTTGATTCGATGACGCCGCGTCCCCAGCCGCTCGTCGACGCCGACTTCGACGTCGTCATCATCGGCGGCGGCATCGCGGGTGCGGGCGTCGCGCGCGACCTCGCCATGCGGGGCCTCTCGGTGGCCCTGCTCGACCGCGGCGACTTCGGCGCCGCCACCACCTCGCGCTCCTCCAAGCTCGTGCACGGGGGCCTGCGCTACCTCGAGATGTTCGACTTCGCGCTCGTACGCGAGTCGCTCACCGAGCGCGAGCGCCTGCGCCGGCTGGCCCCGCATCTCGTACGGCCGCTGCCGTTCCTGGTGCCGATCTACCGCGACTCCACGCGCGGCCTCGTCAAGGTGCGCATCGGGCTCCGGCTCTACGACTGGCTCACGCCGGGCCGCGATCGCGAGCGCTATCGTGTGCTGCCGCCCATCGACGCCCTCAGCCTCGAGCCCCGGCTGCGCCCCGACGACCTGCGCGGCGCCGGCTACTATTTCGACGACCTGCTGCTCTCGCCCGAGCGGCTCTGTCTGGAGAACGTGCTCTCCGCCGGCCGTCACGGCGCGCGCGCCTTCAACTATTGCCAGGTGGAGGAGGTCACGCGCGACGCTGCCGGAGCCGTCGCCGGCGTGACGGCGCGCGATCTGCTGACGGGCCAGACGGCGCGGCTCGGCGCGCGCGTCGTGGTCAACGCCTCCGGCCCCTGGGTGGACGCCGTGCGCGCGGCGGCCGGCGTGACCGAGCGCGGCGCGCGCATCCTGCGCCGCACCAAGGGCATCCACTGCGTGCTGCCGCGCGTGACCGAGCGCGCGATCTACCAGTCCACCAGCGACGACCGGATGATCTTCATCATCCCGTGGCGCGAGTTTTCGCTGGTGGGCACCACCGACACCGACTTCGACGGCGATCTCGATCGCCTGCACGCCACGCGCGACGAGGTGGACTACCTGCTCGGCGAGGCGCGCAAGTCCCTGCCCGATCCGCGCGTGTGCCGTGAGGAGGTCGTCTACACGTACGCCGGCGTGCGGCCGCTCTCCTACGAGGAGGGCACCTCGGCCTCCAAGGTGTCGCGCGCGCACCGCATCGTCGAGGAGGAGGGCGGGCGCTTCCTGTCGATCACCGGCACCAAGCTCACGTGCTTCCGCAGCCTCGCCGAGGAGCTGGGCGACCGCGTGTCCAGGGCGCTCGGGCGTCCGCGGCGCAGTCTCACGGCCCAGCGCACGCTGGACGGCGTGGACGAAGCCGTCGGGCAGGTGGAGGCGCGCGCGTGGCTGGACCTGTCGGGCGAGATGGCGGCCACCGGCCTCGATCGACGAACGTTGCACACGCTGGTGACGACGTACGGCCGCGTCTACCCGCGCGTGGTCGAGCTGGCCGGCAAGGTGCCCGGCGGCACCGAGCGCCTGTGCCCTCACAACGCCGACATCGTCGCGCAGCTGCATCACGCCGTGCAGGAGGAGCTGACGGTGTCGCTCCAGGATTTCCTGCTCCGGCGCACGGGCATCGGCACCAGCCGCTGCCAGGGCGAGGACTGCGCCGACGCCATCGGGGGCCGCATGGCCACGCTGCTCGGCTGGTCGGGACGCCGCCTCGACGCCGAGCTGGAGGCGTATCACACATACGTCGAACGCTCGCGCCGCGCGCTGGCGTGAGGGCGGCGCTCCGTCGCTTCGGGCTCACGGGCGCTGTGCTATATTGCGGCACCGCCGTTGCCGAACTCCGATCATGGAGGCACGCATGAAGGCGCTCCTCGCGCGCATCGTCGCGCTCGTCGCGGTCGCCGTCCTCGTGAGCCCGTCCGCGGCGCTCGCCAAGACCGAGATCCAGTGGTGGCACGCGCTCACGGCCGTGCTCGGCGAGCGCGTCAACGAGATCGCCGCGAAGTTCAACGCCTCGCAGAACGACTACGAGGTGAAGGCCGTCTACAAGGGCTCCTATCCCGACACGCTCAACGCGGCCATCGCCGCCTACCGCGCCAAGCAGCCGCCGCACATCGTGCAGGTGTACGAGGTCGGCACGCAGACGATGCTCTCGTCGGGCGCCGTCTATCCCGTCTATCAGCTCGTGAAGGACCACGGCGTGACCATCGACTGGAACGACGTCATCGGGCCGGTGAAGAGCTACTACTCGCAGGGCGGCAACCTGTACTCGATGGCGTTCAACTCCTCCACGCCCGTGCTGTTCTACAACAAGGACCTCTTCAAGAAGGCGGGACTGCCCGACAAGCCGCCGGCGACGTGGGACGAGGTCGAGGCCGCCGCCAAGAAGCTCGTCGCCTCCGGCGCCAAGTGCGGGTTCAGCGCGGCGTGGCCGTCGTGGACGCTGATGGAGAACATGCACGCGATCCACGACCAGCCGTTCTCCGACCACGCCAACGGCTTCGACGGCCTCGCGACAACGCTGAGGATCAACGGCTCCTTCGGGGTGACGATGATGGAGCTGCTGCAGCGGGGGGCGAAGGAAGGCTGGTTCACCTACAACGGCCGCCTCAACCGGGCCGAGTCCAACATGGGCAACGGCGAGTGCGGCGTGTTCCTCAGCTCGTCGGCGTACATCGGCAACCTCACGCGCGCCTCGGAGGGCAAGTTCACGTGGGCGACGGGGCCGCTGCCGCGCCTGGGCGGCTACCCGCAGGGCAACTCGATCATCGGGGGCGCCACGCTGTGGGTGCTCAAGGGGGCCAAGCCCGAGGAATACAAGGGCGTCGCGCAGTTCTTCAAGTACCTGGCGTCCACCGATAACCAGGCATGGTGGGCGGGGGTGACGGGCTACCTGCCGATCTCGAACAGCGCGGTGAAGGCAATGGAGGCCTCCGGGCACTTCGTCAAGCATCCCGAGCAGCGCACCGCGATCAAGCAGATGCAGTCGGGCAAGATCACGCCGAACAGCCAGGGCATCCGGCTCGGCAACTTTCCCTCCGTCCGCGACGCCATCGAAGAGCAGATGGAGAACATCTTCAGCGGCAAGAAGACGGCGAAGCAGGGCCTCGACGACGCGGTGGCGAAGTCGACCGACATCCTGAAGGAGTTCGCCGCCCTGTATAAATGAAGCGCAGCGTCTTTCCGAACCGGTGGCTGCCCTACGCGCTCGTCGGTCCTCAAGTCATCATCACGCTCGTCTTCTTCTTCTGGCCCGCCTTCGACTCGCTGCGGCTGTCGCTCTATCGCGCCTCGCCGTTCGGCGACCGCCTCATCTACGTCGGGCTCACCAACTTCGAGCGGCTGTTCCGCGACGACGCCTACCTGCGCTCCGCGCTCACCAGTTTCGCGTTTTCGTTCGCGGTGACCTTCGTGGGGCTGGCCCTGGCCCTGCTGCTCGCCTCGCTCGCCAACGCCCGGATCCGCGGGCTCGCCGTCTATCGCTCGCTCCTGCTGTGGCCGTACGGCATCGCGCCGGCCATCGCGGGCATCATCTGGCTCTTCGTGTTCCACCCGTCGTACGGGATCCTGCCGTGGCTGCTCTCGTTCGTGACCGCCTACCAGCTCAACTGGTTCCTCCAGGGCTGGGTGGCCATGATGCTGCTGATCGTCGCCGCCATCTGGAAGCAGTTCGGCTACAACCTGGCCTTCTACCTGGCCGGGCTGCAGGCGGTCGAGACCTCGGTGCTGGAGGCGGCCAGCGTCGACGGCGCGGGGCCGATCCGCCGCTTCTTCGCGATCACGTTCCCGCTGCTGTCGCCGGTGACCTTCTTCCTCTTCACCCTCAACATGACGTTCTCGTTCTTCGACACCTTCGGCCTCGTACACGCGGTGACGCAGGGCGGCCCCGGCGACGCCACCTCGATCCTCGTCTACCGCGCGTGGAAGGACGGCTTCGAGGGGCTGCAGCTCGGCTACTCCGCGGCGCAGTCGGTGGTGCTGATGGCGCTGGTGATCGTGCTCACCGCCTTCCAGTTCCGCTTCGCGGAGAAGAAGGTGACCTACTGATGGCGCTCACGCTCGCTCGGCCCGTCACCGTCGGCGTCACCGCGACGCGGCGCGGGCGGCGCAGGGACTGGCACGCGTTCACCGCCCACGCGATCCTGCTCGCCTCGGTGGTGGTGCTGGCGTTCCCCCTCTACTACGCGTTCGTCATCAGCACGCAGACGCTCTCGCAGGTGACCGCCATGCCGCCCAAGCCCTGGCCCTCCACGGCGATCGTGGCGAACTACGCGGAGGCCTGGCAGCGCGCCCACATGGGCCGCATGCTCGTCAACAGCGCGATCGTGGCGCTGGGCGTGGCCGTCGGCAAGATCGCGATCTCGCTCCTCTCCGCGTTTGCCATCGTCTATTTCGACTTCCGCGGCAAGAACCTCGTCTTCTGGATGATCTTCGTCACCTTGATGCTGCCGGTGCCCGTGCGCATCGTCTCGACGTACCAGGTGGTCAGCGTGCTCGGCTGGGTCAACACGTACTGGGGGCTCACGGTGCCGCTCATGGCGTCGGCCACGGGGACGTTCCTGTTCCGCCAGTTCTTCCGCACGATCCCCGACTCGCTGGCGGAGGCGGCGCAGCTGGACGGCGCGGGGCCGATGCGATTTCTATGGACGATCCTGCTCCCGCTGTCGAAGGCCAACATGGCCGCGCTCTTCGTCATCCTCTTCGTCTACGGCTGGAACGACTACCTGTGGCCGCTGATGATCACCAACACGCCGGAGATGCGCACGGCCGTGATCGGCATCGAGACGCTGGTGCCGCGCACCTCGCAGCTGCCGGAGTAGCCTGCGATGAATCCGTGGGGGGTCTGGGGGCCATGTCGGGGAAGGCCGAGGCGCGCCACGGCTGCGCCGGGGCGCGTCCGAGCGTGGGGGGTCTGGGGGCCATGTCGGGGCCCCCAGAAAGATAGATGACGCGGCTCGCCGCGCACCGCGGCGGCGCGCGCCTCTGGCCCGAGAACAGCCTGCGCGGCTTCCGCGAGTCGCTGGCCCTCGGCGCCGACCTCGTCGAGCTCGACGTCCACCTCGCCGCCGACGGCGCGCTTCCCGTCATCCACGACGCCACGCTCCGGCGCACGACCGACCGGCTCGGCCGTGTGCGCACGCGCACGGCCGCCGAGCTGCGGCGCGCGCGGCTGCGCGGGCCCGACCGCCGGCTGACGACCGAGCATCTGCCGATGCTCGACGACGCGCTGGCGATCATCGCCGCCGCCGGCGGCGGCGTGCTGGTGGAGGTCAAGGTGCCGGGCCGGGGCCTCGGCGTGCGCTACTTTCCGGGCTCGCGCATCCGGCCCGGCGCCCGCTACAAGGGCATCGAGGAGCGGGTGATTGCGGCGCTGTCGCGCGCGCGCCTGCTCGAACGCGCCAACCTCATGTCGTTCAACCCGGCCGTGATCGAGCGCGCGCGCGAGCTGGTGCCGGGGCTGCGCACGACGCTGCTGGTGTCCCGGATGCACGTCCGGCTCGCCCGCGCCCGGCCGGCCGACACGGTCGCGTGGGCGCGCCATTACGGCGCCACCGATGTCGGGCTCAAGTACACACTCGTCGACGAGACCGTGATCGAGGCGGCGCGCGCGGCGGGGGTGGCCGTGGGCGTCTGGACCGTGAACGAGGAGCCGGACATGCGGCGGCTCATCGCGCTGGGCGTGGACGTGCTGACGAGCGACCGGCCCGACCTCGCCCTGCGCGCGCTCGGCCGCGCGTGATCCCTCACCGGCTCTTCAGTCGCACGTCCTCGTAGGGCGAAGAGAAGAACGCGTAGCCGGCCACGAGTCCGATGCCCGGCTCCTCGACCCTCGGTCCCACACCGCTCATGGCGGCCAGCTGCCAGATCGGGGCGAAGATCGCCTTGTCGTGCACGAGCTGCTGGATGCGGTGCAGCGTCGCCTCGCGTCGCTTCCGGTCCAGCTCGGTGGCCTGCTCGCGGAACAGACCGTCGATATCCGGATAGCTTCCGTACACGTAGGCGCCGCCGGAGGCGACGAAGGCCTCGATCCTCGTGGCGGCATTGCCGAACGCGCCGCTGGCGCCCTGGACGAGGTTCTTCAGCTTCTTGTCGGCGAAGCCCTTGAAGAAGGCCGCGCGCTCGAGCGGCCGGACCCTGGTCCGGATGCCGGCGGCCTGGAGATAGTTGACCGTCGCCTCCGCCACGTTGACGAACGCCGCATCGACGAAGTAGTCGCCGGCGTCGAAGCCGTTCGGGTACCCGGCCTCGACCAGGAGCTGCCGGGCGCGGGCGGGATCGTACGCGTACCCCGGGGGCTGCCAGTAGAAGTCGAAGCTCGCGGGGACGATGCTCGACGTCATCTTCGCGTAGCCGAGGTTCTCCGCCTCGTTGATCGCCTGCCGGTCGATGGCGTGGTTCGCGGCCAGGCGCACCCGCCGATCGTGCCAGGGCGATTTCGGATCCCACTGGTCGGCGAAGTACACCCAGAAGGGTGTCGGGACCACGGTCGCCTTGAGCGTGAGTCCCGGCGTTCGCCGGACTTCCTCGGCCACCGGGCCGAAGAACGCATAGGCGATGTCGACCTCACCCCGCTTGAGCGCGGCCAGCCGCGTGGTGTCGTCCGGAATGGCCCGGAAGACCAGGCGCTTCACGCTCGGCGTCCTGCGCCAGTACTGGTCGAACGCCTCCAGAACCAGCTCGACGCCCGGCGTGAACGACACGAACCGATACGGCCCGGCGCCGATCGGCGCCTTCTTGAACCCGTCCTCGCCGACCTTCTCGACGTACTTCTTCGGCACGATCCAGCCCGCCCCGGTGGCGATCGAGTAGAAGGTCATGAAGTCCGGCCACGGCTGCCTGAGGCGGATGCGGACCCGCGCCGGGTCCGGGGTCTCGATCGTCAGCACGCGGTCCCTGAGCATCTTGTGGGAGGCGCCGCGATAGCGCTCCAGCGAGAACTTGACGTCCTCGGCAGTGACCGGCTCGCCATTGTGAAAGCGCACGCCTTTGCGGAGCACGAATTCGTAGACGACCCAGTCCGGCGACGCGCTCCACGACTCGGCCAGGCTCGGCGCCATGGGGTGGCCCGGCAGCGGCTTCACCATCGCGTCGTGCAGCGCGTACAGCACCACGAACGGGGTGATGATGCCGGAGGTCTCCGCCGGGTCGAACCAGGTCGGCGCGAGGGCGAAGTGCACCGCCCAGGTCAGCTGGCCCTCCGGCGCCGCGTGGCCCGGCGGCGCGCCGGCGGCCGGGAGGGCGAGCAGCAGCAACGTGACGAGGAGTCGTCGAACGAGTCTCATCGCGCCAGCCTCCTTCAGGAGGCCATATGATAGCCTCCCGCTACGATGCCGCCCGGCTTCGTGCTCGCGCTCGACCAGGGGACGACCGGCTCGACGGCACTCGTCGTCGACCCCGAAGGCGCCGTGCGCGCGCGCGGCTACGCGGAAGTCCCGCAGCACTATCCGCGGCCGGGCTGGGTGGAGCACGATCCCCAGGATCTCTGGACGACCGTCGAGCGCGCGGCGCGGCAGGCGCTCAGCGCGGCGGGCATCACCGGAGACGACCTCGCCGCCATCGGCATCGCCAACCAGCGCGAGACGACGATCGTCTGGGACCGCACCACCGGCGCGCCGCTCCATCGCGCCATCGTCTGGCAGTGCCGCCGCACCGCCGCCGTCTGCGACCGGCTGCGGGCCGAGGGTCACGAGGCGATGGTGCGGGCCCGCACGGGCCTGGTGCTGGACGCCTATTTCTCCGGGACGAAGATCGCGTGGATCCTCGACCAGGCCCCCGACGCGCGTCGTCGTGCCGCGCGCGGCCAGCTGGCCTTCGGCACCGTCGACACGTGGCTCTTGTGGAAGTTGACCCGCGGCCGCGTGCACGCCACCGACGTCAGCAACGCCTCGCGCACGCTCTGCCTGAACCTCGCCAGCGTCGACTGGGATGACCGCATGTGCGCCCTGCTCGACGTGCCGCCCGAGGTGCTGCCCACGCTCGTGGATTCGTCCGGGCCGTGCGCCGAGACGGCGGACCTCGGCTGGCTTCCGCGCGGTGTGCCGATCGCCGGTATCGCGGGCGACCAGCAGGCCGCGCTCTTCGGGCAGGCGTGCTTCAAGCCGGGCGAGGCCAAGAACACGTACGGCACGGGCTGCTTCGCCCTCCTCAACACCGGCGAGCGGCCGGTGGTCTCGTCGCACGGGCTGCTGACGACGCTCGCCTGGCGCATCGGTGGGCGGACGACCTATGCGCTCGAGGGCGCCGTCTTCGTCGCCGGCGCCGCCGTGCAGTGGCTGCGCGACGGCCTCGGGATCATCGCGAATGCCGCCGAGACCGACGCCCTGGCGCGCTCGGTGCCCGACGCGGGAGGCGTGTACTTCGTGCCGGCCTTCGTCGGGCTCGGCGCGCCGTACTGGGATCAGCATGCGCGCGGCACCATCCTCGGGCTCACGCGCGGCACCACGCGGGCGCATCTGGCGCGCGCCGCGCTGGAAGCGATCGCCTTCCAGAGCCGCGACGTGCTGGAGGCGATGGCCGCCGACGCCAAGGCGACGCTGCCGCGGCTCCGCGTGGATGGCGGCGCCGTCGCCAATCACTTCCTCTGCCAGTTCCAGGCCGACGTGCTCGATGCGCCGGTGGACCGGCCGGCCGTCATCGAGACGACCGGTCTCGGCGCCGCCTATCTCGCCGGGCTCGGCGTCGGCCTCTGGCGCTCGCTCGACGCGGTGGCCGAGCGCCATGCGGTCGAGCGCACGTTCACGCCGGCGATGGCGGGGGACGAGCGGGCCGCGCGGTACGAGACGTGGAAGCGAGCGGTCGAACGCGCCCGCGCCTGGGCGACCTAAGGAGCGATCAATGACGCGACGAATGATGCTGTCGGCCCTCGCCCTCCTGATGGCGATGGCCGGGGGAAGCGGCGTGCGCGCGCAGACGCCGGCGCCGATCGAGAGCGAGCTGAACCTCATCACGCCGGTATCGAAGTTCATCCACGACGCGGCCCTGAAGGCCTTCGCCGAGTACGCGAAGGAAAAGTGGAACGTGGCGGTGAAAGTGAGCGCGATCCCCGCCGGCACGCCGATCGCATACGGCCGCGTCGTCGAATGGAAGGGCAAGCCGGAGGTGGACATCCTCTGGGGCGGCGAGTCGGCGCTCTTCGAGAAGCTCGCCGACCAGAAGCTCCTCCAGAAGGTCGAGATCTCGCGCGAGTCGTGGGAGTCGATCCCCGCGTCGATCGGCAAGCCCAAGCCGATCCCGCTGAAGGACCGCGACGGCTACTGGGTCGGCACCGCGCTGGAGCCCTACGGCCTGGTCTATCACCCCAAGAAGATCCAGCGCCTCGGCATGGCCGAGCCGAAGGAGTGGGACGATCTGCTCGATCCCAGGCTCAAGGGCGAGGTCGCGCAGTGCGCGCCCACGCGCTCGTCGTCGTCGAACGCGACGTACGAGGTGATCCTGTCGATGTACGGGGAGGAGAAGGGCTGGGACTGGCTCAAGAAGCTGGCCGCCAACACCGGCCACTTCACCGCGCGAAGTCGCGACGTTCCGACCGTGGTGGCGAAGGGAGAATATACGGCCGGGTTCGCGGTGCCATCGTATATGGCCTTCGAGGAGAAGCTCGCCGGCTTCGAGCTGAAGTTCGTGGCGCCGAAGAACGCCTTCGTCACGCCGGAGCCGATGGCCATCCTCGCCGGCGCGCGTAATCCAAAGGCGGCGCGCGCGTTCATCGAGTTTCTCCTGACCGAGCGCGGCCAGAAGGTCTTCATGGAGCGCGGCCTGTTCCCGATCACGCCGAGATACAAGGTGCAGGGCCCGCCGGGCTCGACGGCGGAGATGGCGGTGGAGTTCACCGGCGGCGTCCGCTCGTACTTCGACCGCGACGTGTCGAACGTCTACGACGAGGCCGTGGCCGCCAAGCGCTCGGAGGCGCTCAAGACGCGGTTCCGCAGCGACATCGAGGCGGTCTGGAAGAAACCTTGAGCGGATGAGGATCACGCTGCGGGAGGTCACCAAGCGGTTCGGCGCCGCCACCGCCGTCGACCGCGTCACGCTCGAGATCGGCGACGGCGAGCTGTTCACGCTGCTCGGCCCGTCCGGCTGCGGCAAGACCACGCTGCTGCGCATGATCGCGGGCTTCTCTCCCGTCGACGGCGGTGACATCCGGTTCGGCGAGCGGCGCGTGGACGGGCTGCCACCGTACGCGCGCAATATCGGCATGGTCTTCCAGAACTACGCGCTCTGGCCCCACATGACGGTGCGCGGCAACGTGACGTACGGGCTGCGCCTGCGCAAGCTGGCGGCCGCCGAGATCGGGCGACGGCTGGCCGCCGGTCTGGCCAAGGTGAACCTCACCGGCCTCGAGGACCGGTATCCCGGCCAGCTCTCCGGCGGCCAGCAGCAGCGGGTGGCCCTGGCGCGCGCGCTCGTGCTGAACCCCGACATCCTGCTGCTCGACGAGCCGCTGTCGAACCTGGACGCGAAGATCCGCGTGCAGGTGCGCGGCGAGATCCGCGCGCTGCAGAAGGATCTCGGCATCACGACGATCTACGTCACGCACGATCAGGAGGAGGCGCTGTCGCTCTCGGATCGCGTGGCCGTGATGCGCGACGGACGCGTGCAGCAGGTGGCGTCGCCCAAGGCGCTCTACGAGCGGCCGGCGAACCGCTTCGTGGCCGACTTCGTCGGCACCAACAACTTCATCCCCGGCGTCGTCACCGAGCGCGCCGGCGCCCACGTGCTGGTGGCGACGGCCCTCGGTCCCGTGTGCGCGCGCCCCGCCGTGGAGCTGGCGCCGGGCGCCGCCTGCGTGCTCGCCGTGCGCCCGGAGAACGTGGCGCTGGACGGCGCGGGCGAGAACGTCGTCGCGGGGCGGGTGCGCCTGGCCGCCTATCTCGGCAACACGCTGCGCTACGACATCGAGACGGCGACCGGTCTCGTGCTCAAGGTGGACGTCGGCGACCCGTGGCACCACGAGGTGCTGCCGGCGGGCCGGCCGGTGCGCGTGGCGTTTCCCGCGTCGGTCACACTCGTGCTGCGCGACGAGTGAAGAGGGACAGGGCGCTGCCGGCCCTCGGCATCGCGCTGATCTGGGCGTTCCTGGCGGTCTTCCTCGTCTACCCGCTGCTGCGCGTGTTCTACGACGCGTTCAGCGACGAGGCGGGACGCCTGACGCTCGAGAACTTCGCGGCGTTCGGGGCCGACGCCTTCTACCGGCGATCGCTCTGGAATTCGCTGCTGCTCGGCGCCGGCACCGTCGCGGCCACCTCCGTGCTCGGCTTCGCGATCGCGCTGCTGCTGGTGCGCTACGACTTTCCCGGGCGCGGCCTCTTCGGCTTTCTCACGCTGATCCCGATCATCTCGCCGCCGCTCGTCGGCGTGCTGGGCTTCACCTTCATCATGGGCAAGGCGGGCACCGTCAACATGGTGCTGGAGGACTGGTTCGGGCTGGCCAAGCCGATCAACTTCGTCTACGGCGTGCACGGCGTGCTGCTGGTGGAGACGCTGCACCTCTTCCCGATGATCACGCTCAACGTGGTCGACGCGCTGAGCAAGATCGATCCCTCGCTGGAGGAGGCGGCCGAATCCGTCGGCGCGCGCGGCTGGCGCAAGCTCTCCACGATCACGCTGCCGCTCACGACGCCGGGCTACGTGGCGGGTGCGCTGCTCGTCTTCATCTGGACGTTTTCGGACTTCGCGACGCCGCTGGTGCTGGGCGTCCACGACCTGCTGGCCTCGCAGGCCTACCTCAACATCGTGCAGTTCGTCGACCGCCGGCTGTTCCGCATGGGGCTGGTGATCTCCGCGCTCATGGTGGCGCTGGCCGTCGTCTTCCTGGTGGCGGCGCGGCGCTACGTCGCGATCAAGGACTACTCCTCGCTGTCCTACTCGCGCGTGCCCCGGCGGCGGCTGGGCCCGCTGGGGGCGACGGCGGCCGTGACGTTCCTCGAGCGCGTGATCGTCGAGACGCCGAAGTACATCGTGAACAGCTTCCTCTATGCGGGCCTCGCCGTCCTGCTCTGCATCGTCATCGGCGTGCCGATCGCCTGGGTCCTCGCCCGCACGCGCCTGCCCGGCCGCGACACGCTCGACGGGCTCAACACGCTGATCCTCGCCGTGCCCGGCACCGCCATCGGCATCGCCTACATCCGCGCGTTCCATGTCGAGCTGCCGTGGCTCGGCGTGCCGCTTACCAGCTTCTGGATCATCCTGCCGATCGTGCTGGCCGTGCGCCGGCTGCCGTACACCGTGCGCGGCTCGTACGCGTCGCTGCTCCTCGTGCACCGTTCGATGGAGGAGGCGGCGGCGAGCGTGGGCGCGCGCGGGCTCCGCTCGTTCGGCGACATCACGCTGCCGCTCATCTGGCGCGGCGTGCTCGTCGGCTCGCTGTTCTCGTTCATGACGTCGCTGCAGGAGGCCTCGGCCGTGCTCTTTCTGTCGCTCGGCGGCTGGGAGACGATCCCCGTCGGCATCTTCGCCTTCTACATCGCAGGCAGTGCCAACGAGGCGGCGGCGCTGGGCGTGATCCTGATCGTCGTGGCCGCCGTCAGCGTGCTCGCCATCAACCGGGTGGCCGGCGCGCGCATGGGCGGCATGTTCGGTTAGGCGCCGAGGAGTCGGGGAAGCTCGCGCATGTCGTGGAACACCACGGTTCCGCGTCCCTCGAGCCAGTGCCTGGGCGTCAACCCGCCGGCATAACCGAAGGCACGCATGCCGGCCGCGCGCGCGGCCTCGATTCCGTAGCGGCTGTCTTCGACGACGGCACAGTGTGCGGGGTGCACGCCCATGCGATCCGCCGCGTGGAGGAAGAGATCGGGCGCCGGCTTGCCCCGGACGACGTCGCCGGCGCCGAAGATGCGTCCTGCGAAGCGGCTGTAGAGCCCGGTGAGGCCCAGCGTGTAGCGCATCCTCTCGTGGGTCCCGCTCGACGCGACGCACGCCGGAATGACGATCTCGTCGAGCGCCTCGAGAATCCCGGGCACCGGTTTGAGGTCGGCTTCGAACGCGTCCCGATACAAGCGCTGGAAGGGCTCGTCCCAGTTCGCGGCAAGCGGCCGGCCGAGGTGGGCCTCGATCTGCGACGCCATGTATTCGTCCGTCCGGCCGAGGAAGCGCTCGAGCACCTCGTCCTCCGTCAGCGCCCAGCCGAGTTGCGCGAGCACGGCGACGTCGATCCGCACCGTGATCCGCTCGCTGTCCACCAGGACGCCGTCGCAATCGAAGATCACGAGACGGACGGGGTTGCTCACGGGCGCGACTCTACCCGAGCGAGACGCGGTTGTGCGATCTCTTCACAAGCCCCGGGGCCTGTGCTAGTGTTTCGCGTCACATGGCGCCGCCCGGGAAGAAATCGCCCTGGACCGCGCTCGCCGAGCTGTCCTCGATCGGCATCGCGATGGTGCTCGCGACCGTGATCGGATTCGTCGGCGGCTACTATGCCGACACGTGGCTCGGCACCGAGCCGTGGCTCCTGCTGATCGGGCTCGGCCTCGGGATCGCCGCGGGGTTCGTGATGTTCTTTCGATCGGTCAGCAAAGCCGGACGGGAGATCGATGACTCCAAATGACCTGACGTCGCGCGTGTCGCGCGACGCGTGCGTGCTGGGCGTGGCCGTGGCTGGGCCGGCCGCGTGGCTCGGCGGGCTCGACGGCGCGCTGGGCGCCGCCGCCGGCGCCGTCATCGCCGTCGGCAACTTTCGTTGGCTCGCGTCGCGGGTCACGGGAGGGCTCGACGCCGGCTCCACGGTCCGCGCGGTGTGGACGCTCGCCGCCGTGCTGCGGCTTGCCGCGCTGGCGGCGGCGGTGGGGCTGGTGCTCGTCAGCGGCCATGCGCATCCGCTCGCGGTGGTGTGCGGGCTAAGCGTGCTGCCGGTCGTCGTCGTCGCCCACGGTCTGCGCGGCGTGCGCGCGGAGGCCTGAGTGGAGGCCATCGAGCATCCGCCGATCTTCCATCTGCCCGGCATCCCCGACCACGTCACTTACACGTGGCTGGTGATGATCATCCTGGCCGGGATCGCGTTCATGGCGACGCGCCGGCTGGAGCTGGTGCCGCGCGGAGCCCAGAACGCGATGGAGATCGTGCTCGAGCAGTTGCAGCAGACCATCGAGGACGTCATGGGGCCCGCTGGGCGTCCCTACCTGCCGCTGATCGCGACCCTCGGTCTGTTCATCTTCACCGCGAACCTCATGAGCTTGGTGCCGGGCCTGGCCGGGCCCACCACGAACCTCAACACGACGGCAGCCTGCGCCCTGATCGTTTTCTTCACCTATCACGCGGTCGGCGTTCGCAAGCAGGGCGTCGTCAACTACATCAAGCACTTCATGGGGCCGGTGTGGTGGCTCGCCTGGCTCATCATGCCGATCGAGATCATCAGCCACCTTGCCCGGCCGCTGTCGCTCACGCTCCGGCTCTTCGGCAACATGGTGGGCGGGCACATCCTGCTCGCCGTCATCTTTTTCCTTATGGGCCTGCAGGGATTGATCGGCTGGGCGCTGTCGGGCAGCGTGGCCGGCGCGCTCGTCGGCGGCTTCGGCGCGGCCGTCACCATCGCGTTCACGGTGGGCTTTCTCTATCCCTTGAAGCTCCTGGTGTCCTTCCTCCAGGCGTTCATCTTTGTCATGCTGACGATGCTGTACATCGCGGGAGCGATCGAAGAGGCGGACCACGGTCAGGGTGCGCAGCATCACGACGCGGGTCAGCACTAGCCGCGCATCACACGTACAAGAGGAGGACGGTCGTGCGACGTTCATCGATGTTGGGAGCTCTGTTCGTTCTGGCGTTCCCCGGCCTGGCCCTCGCGGCCGATGCCCCTGCCACCGGCGGGTGGCTCGCACCGTTCACGGTCATCGCCGCCGCCATCGGCATGGCGATCGCTGCCGGACTGTGCGGACTGGGGCAGGGTCGGGCCGTGGCCGCGGCCGTCGAGGCGATGGCGCGGCAGCCGGGCGCGGCGGCGCGCATCCAGCTGGCCATGGTCATCGGTCTCGCCCTGATCGAGTCGCTGGCCATCTACACGCTGGTCATCGCCTTGATCCTGCTGTTCGGGAAAGGCATCAACTTCGCGTGATGCCACTCGGGTAGGGTGATTCGGCCGGGCGTCCGTTCCGACGGCGCCCGGCCTTTTTCAGACATGCCACGACGGCCCGCATACCGCGCGTCGAGGATCCCGGAGATGACGATCCATCGTCTCTCCGTCTACACGCGGTGCCTGCTCCAGCTGGAGGAGGACGGCGTCAAGACCATCTCCTCGCAGGAGATGGCGGACCGGTTCAATCTGAACTCCGCGCAGGTGCGCAAGGACCTCGCCTATTTCGGTGAGTTCGGCGTGCGCGGCATCGGCTACTACGTCGCCGGCCTCAAGGCCGAGCTGCGGCGGATTCTCGGGCTCGATCGCCAGTGGCCCGTCGTGCTGGTCGGCTTCGGCAATCTCGGCTCCGCCCTCTTCCATTACAAGGGCTTCGGCCGCCAGGGCTTTCGCATCGCCGCCATCGTCGACGACGATCCCGCCAAGGTCGCGCGCGAGGTGGACTCCGTGCCCGTCGTCCACAGCCGCGACATGGCGCGCGAGGTGAAGTCGCGCGGCATCCAGATCGCCATCGTCGCCGTACCCGGCGAGGCCGCCCAGGGCGTCAGCGACAAGCTCGTCACCGCGGGCATCCGCGCGATCCTGAATTTCGCGCCGGCACGCCTCAAGGTGCCGCGCGAGGTGCGCCTGAAGAACGTCGATCTCTCGATCGAGCTGGAGACGCTGTCGTTTTATCTCGCGCAGGGGGCGCGGTAAGCGCCGGGCTTCCTCGGAGGGCCGCGTCACGCCCCCGGGCCGCTCGCCGCCCGTGGTACCGTAAGCCGTCGAGATGTTGAGGAACTGGCAGGCGTTCCAGGACCTGGCAAAGAGGTTCGCCGGGGGAGACGTCTGCCTCCGCGTGGCCGGGCTGGCCGGATCGGCCCGCGCGCTCGCCGTCGCCGAGCTGCTCCAGATCCATCCGCGGCCCGTCCTCGTCATCGTCGCCAGCCTCGCCGACGCGCATCGCTTCGCGCAGGACCTCAAGTTCTTCGGTGCCCCCGCGTTCGAGTTCCCGGAGCGCGAGCCGCAGCTCTGGAAGGGCGGCCATCACCGCGAAGCCGAGGCCGAGCGCGCGATGATCGTGCGGCGGCTGACCGCCGGCGAGCCGATCGCGGTCGTGGTGACGCCGGCGGCGCTGGACACGCCGCTGCCGGCGCCCGGCGAGTTCCGCGAGGGCACGCTGCGGCTGGCGACGAAGGACAGCCTCGATCGCGAGCTGCTGCTGGAGGCCCTGGAGAAGGCCGGCTACGAGCGCGTGGATACCGTCGTCGAGGTCGGGCAGTGGAGCGCGCGCGGCGGCATCGTCGACGTGTTCTCGCCGATGCACCCGAGCCCCGCGCGGCTCGAGTTCGACGGCGACGACATCGAATCGATCCGGCTCTTCGATCCGACGACGCAACGCTCGACCGGATCGCTCGATGAATTGCTCGTGCTGCCGCTGGTGGCGGTGCCGGAGACGGCCGACGCCGGCGCCACGCGCCTCCTCCAGTATCTGCCCGCCGGCGCGCCGGTGATCGTCGACGCGCCGCGGCTGCTCGACGAGACCTCCGAGGACGCGCCGGGCCGCCGCCCGCTGGCGGAGATCATCGCCGGGCGACCGCGTGTGGAGCTCGAAGTGCTCGCGGCCGGGGAGGCCGATGTCACCCTCGAGGCGCTCTCCGTCGATTCCTACTCCGGCAAGTTCGATCGGCTCGTCGACGACGCCAACCGCTGGCGCGCCGAGGGCTTCACCGTCCGCCTCGTGGCCGCCGATCCCGGCCAGGCCGAGCACCTGCGCGAGATCCTCCACGACCACGACCTCGACACGCGCGTGGTCGATGCGCTCGAGTCGCCCGACTCGATCGCCATCGTGGTCGGCGAGCTGTCGGGCGGCTTTGCGGTGCCCGCGGTGGGGCTGGTCGTGCTGGCCGAGACCGAGGTCTTCGGCGCGCGCCGGCGCACGCTGCGGCGGCCGAAGTACCAGCGCGGCGCCGCGCTGACCGCGTTCACCGATCTCGCCGTCAACGACCTCGTGGTGCACGAGGACCACGGCATCGGCCAGTATCTCGGGCTGCGCACGATGCGCATCGGCGACAAGGACGCCGACTTCCTGCTGCTCGAATACGCGGACGGAAACCAGCTCTACGTCCCCGTCGATCGTCTCGACCTCGTCTCGAAGTACCTCGGCGCCGACTCCGGCGCCGCGCGCCTGGACCGCCTGGGCGGCGCGTCGTGGCAGCGCGTGAAGGAGTCGGTGCGCGCGGCGCTGCGCGAGATGGCCGAGGAGCTGCTGAAGCTCTACGCGCGGCGCTCGGTGGCCCAGGGGCACACCTTCGCGGGCGACTCGCCGTGGCAGCGGGAATTCGAGGCCTCGTTCCGGTTCGAGGAGACGCCGGACCAGCTGCGCGCCATCAAGGACGTCAAGCGCGACATGGAGAGCCCGCGCCCGATGGACCGGCTGGTGGCCGGCGATGTCGGCTACGGCAAGACCGAAGTCGCGCTGCGGGCGGCGTTCAAGGCCGTCGCCGACGGTACGCAGGTGGCCGTGCTGGTACCGACGACGGTGCTGGCCCAGCAGCACTGGTCGACGTTCGCCGAGCGCTTCACGCCGTTCCCGGCCAAGGTGGAGCTGCTCTCGCGGTTCCGCTCGCCGAAGGAGCAGAAGAAGATCGTCGAGGGCTTGAAGAACGGCACGGTGGACGTCGTCATCGGCACCCACCGGCTACTCGGCAAGGACGTCGAGTTCAAGAACCTCGGCCTGCTGATCGTGGACGAGGAGCACCGCTTCGGCGTCGCCCACAAGGAGCGCGTCAAGCAGCTGCGCGCCTCGGTGGACGTGCTGGCCATGACGGCCACGCCGATCCCGCGCACCCTCTATATGTCGCTCTCGGGCGTGCGCGACATGTCGGTGATCGAGACGCCGCCGGTGGACCGGCTGCCCATCGAGACGGTCGTGCGCCGCTTCAACCGCGCCGTCATCAAGGAAGCGCTCGAGCGTGAGCTGCAGCGCGGCGGCCAGGTGTTCTTCGTGCACAATCGCGTGCAGTCGCTGCCGTCGATGGTGCGCTTCGTCCAGGAGCTGGTGCCCGACGCGCGCGTGATCATGGCGCACGGCCAGATGAACGAGCGCGAGCTGGAGGGCGCCATGGTGCGCTTCATCGACGGCCAGGCCGACGTTCTGGTGTCCACCGCCATCATCGAGTCGGGGCTCGACATCCCGGCGTCGAATACGATCATCGTCAACCGCGCCGACCGCTTCGGTCTGGCCCAGCTCTACCAGCTGCGCGGCCGCGTGGGTCGCGAGCGCCAGCAGGCGTTCGCCTATCTGCTGGTGCCGGCCGACGGGCGTGTCGACGAGCAGGCCCAGCGGCGGCTGCGCGCCCTTCAAGAATTGACCGAGCTGGGCTCGGGGTTCAAGCTGGCCATGCGGGACCTCGAGATCCGCGGCGCCGGCAACCTCCTGGGCGCCCAGCAGCACGGCCACATTGCCGCCGTGGGGTACGATCTTTACGCGAAGCTCCTCGCCGAAGCCGTGCGAGAATTGGGCGGCGAGCCGGCCGCCGCGAGCGTGGAGCCCGTGATCAGCGTCGCGGAGGAAGGCTTCGTCCCCGAAGACTATGTGCCCGAGGTCAATCAGCGGCTCGCGTTCTACAAGCGCCTGGCCGGCGCCACCGACGACGCCGAGGTCGAGGACATCCGCGCCGAGCTCATCGATCGCTTCGGCGCCCTGCCGGAGCCCGCGCGGCGCCTGCTCGACATCGTCCGCATCCGCGTGGCCGCCCGCGCCCTGCACGTCGAGAAGATCGAGGCCGGCGAGGGCCGCGCGCTGATCACCTTCGCCGCCACCACCCGGCTCGATCCCGCGCGGCTCGTGCACGCCATCCACGACAGCCGCGGCCGGCTCAAGATGAAGCGCGAGTTCACCATCGAGGCGTCGATCGCGAAGGGCTCGTGGCCGGCCGTCCGCGACTCCATCCTCCGCACGCTCGACGAGCTGGCCCGCTCATGAGGCGCGCGTTTCGTGTGGTCGCCCTCGCGCTGGCCCTGGGCGGCTGCGCCGTGCCCTCGTGGATGCCGCTCATCGGCAAGCCGAAGGGCCCGCCGCCGCCGGCGCCCGTGGCCGGCAAGCCGCTCTCGCCGGACATGCCGATGCCCGGCGACGTGCGCGTCCGCCCGCCCGAGCACGAGGAGGGGGTCTCCGACCGCGTCGTCGCCGTCGTCAACAACGACGCGATCACGCTGAGCGAGCTGCAGGAGTCCATCGTCGCCTACCGCGCCGAGAATCGGCAGGGCCGCGGCGCCGGCCTCAGCGACGACGAGCTGGCCAAGCAGTTCCTGCCGAAGCTGATCAACAACCGCTTGCAGCTGCAGGAGGCGGACCGCGAGAAGATCATCGTCGAGGACCAGGAAGTCTCCGAGGAGCTGCTCGAGCGGATCAAGATCTACAACACGAAGACCCTCGAGGAATTCGAGAAGCTGGTCCGGGAGCAGGGCATCACGATGGAGTCCATCAAGAAGCGCGTGCGGGAGGGCCTCCGCGTGCAGAAGGTGGTCCGGCGCAAGGTGGCCCTCCGCGTGTCGGTGACGGACACCGAGATCGTGCAGTACGTGGAAGAAAACCGGCAGAAGCTCGAGACGGGTCTGTCCTACCACGCGCGCCACATCCTCGTCGTCCCCGACGGCGACAACGATGCCGCGTGGGAGGGCGCGCGGATCAGGGCCGACATGCTCCGCGAGCAGATCCTGGCCGGCGGCGACTTCGTGGCCGTCGCCCAGCAGAACTCCAAGGACGCCAGCGCCAAGGACGGCGGCGATCTCGGCACCCTCAAGCGTGGCGAGCTCGCCCAGGACATCGAGACCGAGATCCTACGGCTGGAGCCGGGACAGATCTCCAGGCCCTACCGGTCGTCGCTCGGATACCACGTCTTCCGGCTGGAGTCGAAGGACTCCCTGGAGGGCGACGGGCTCGTCCGGGTGAAGCAGCAAATCCGCGAGATCCTGTTCCGCCAGAAGTACGAGGCCCGGCTGGAGGCGTGGCTGAAGGAGATCAAGCAGCGGGCGATCATCGAGGTCCGTATGTGAAAAATATTGACAGCGCCCCCTCGCGATGCGAGGATGACATCCAACGTAGTAGCTCCAACCCCGTAGAAGCCCTGCAAAAAGCGCAGAACCCTAACGTCATGCGGCCCTGAGTGCCGCGCCCGGAGCCCGTTGATGAGCGCCCGCCGAGAGCAACGAGGTCAACCGAACCCGACCCAGCCGGACCAACCGCAGAACCCCGTGAACGGCATGAACCTGTCCGAACTCAAGGAAAAGACGATCACCGACCTC
>QHSB01000309.1 GCA_003220335.1 Candidatus Rokuibacteriota bacterium | reverse complement strand
CCATGATCGCCGAGCTGACCGGCATGGACGTCGCCAACGCGTCGATCTACGACGGGGCCAGCTCGCTCGCCGAGGCCGCGCTCATGGCGCACTCGGTGACCGAGCGCACCGAGATCGTGCTGGCGCGCGGCGTGAACCCGCTCTATCGCCGCGTCGTCGCGACCTACTGCGATGGCCCCGGGATCCGCCTGCGGGACGTGCCCGCGCCCGAAGGCGTGCTCGACGCCGAGGCCGCGGCGAAGCTCGTCGGCAAGAAGACGGCCGCCCTCGTGATCCAGTCGCCGAACTTCTACGGCTGCCTGGAGGACGTTGCGGCCGCCGCGGAGCTCGCCCACGCGGCCGGTGCGCTGCTCGTCGTCGTCGCCGATCCTGTCAATCTCGGCGTGCTCGAGGCGCCGGGACGGCTCGGCGCCGACATCGTGGTGGGCGAGGGCCAGGGGCTTGGCGTGCCGATGTCCTTCGGTGGCCCGAACCTCGGCGTCTTCGCCGCCAAGAACCAGCTGGTGCGCCGCATGCCCGGGCGCCTCGTCGGCGCCACCGTGGACAAGGACGGGCGGCGCGGCTTCGTGCTGACGCTGCAGACGCGCGAGCAGCACATCCGGCGCGCGAAGGCGACGTCGAACATCTGCACGAACGTCGCGCTCTGCGCGCTGATGGCCACCATCTATCTCTCGACCATCGGCAAGCAGGGACTGCAGCGCGTGGGCGAGCTGTCGGCGGCCAAGGCCCATTACGCCGCCGAGCAGCTGACCAAGGTGCCCGGCGTGTCGTTGCGCTTCGCCCAGCCGTTCTTCAAGGAGTTCACCCTCGCGCTGGCGAAGCCGCCGGCGAGCATCGTGGCGAAGCTGGCGAAGAAGCGCATTCTGCCGGGCGTGCCCCTCAAGACCTACGACAGGACGCTGGCCGACTGCCTGCTGGTGGCGGTGACCGAGCAGCGCACGCGCGAGGAGATCGACGCCTACGCGGCCGCGCTGGCGGAGGTGCTCGCGTGAGCGCCTACGACAAGCTCGTCTTCGAGCTCTCGTCGCCCGGGCGCGTGGGCTTCTCGCTGCCCGAAAGCGACGTGCCGGGCCGGCCGATGGCCGAGCTGCTGCCCAAGAAGTTCCTGCGCGGCGCCGCGCCCGCGCTGCCCGAGGTCTCGGAGTTCGACGTGGTGCGCCACTACTCGCGGCTATCGCGTATGAACTACGGGCTCGACACGCACTTCTACCCGCTCGGCTCGTGCACGATGAAGTACAACCCGAGGATCAACGAGGACATGGCGCGCGTGCCCGGCTTCGCGCGGCTGCACCCGCTGACGCGGCCGGAAGACGCGCAGGGCGCGCTGCAGCTCATGTACGACCTGGCGCGCATGCTCGCCGAGATCGCCGGCATGGACGCCGTCTCGCTGCAGCCGGCGGCGGGCGCGCAGGGCGAGTTCGCCGGCGTGCTGATGATCCGGGCCTATCACGCCTCGCGCGGCGAGAAGCGCACCAAGGTGCTGATCCCGGACTCGGCGCACGGCACCAACCCGGCGTCGACGGCGCTGGCCGGCTACGAGGTCGTGGAGGTGAAGTCGCTGCCCAACGGCGAGGTCGACCTCGACGCGCTCGCGCGCGAGGTGGGGCCGGACGTCGCCGCCTTCATGATCACGGTGCCGAACACGCTCGGCATGTTCGAGCCGCGCATCATGGACATCACCGAGATCTGTCACGCCAAGGGCGTGCAGGTCTACATGGACGGCGCCAACCTCAACGCCATCCTCGGCATCACGCGGCCTGGCGATCTCGGCTTCGACGTCTGCCACTTCAACCTGCACAAGACGTTCACGACCCCGCACGGCGGCGGCGGGCCGGGGGCGGGGCCCGTCGGCATCAAGGCGCACCTCGAGCCGTTCCTGCCGGCGCCGGTGGTGGTCAAGGACGGCGACGCCTACGCGCTGGACGACAAGCGACCGAAGTCGATCGGCAAGCTCCAGGCGTTCTGGGGCAACTTCGGCATGCTCGTGCGCGCCTACACCTACATCCGCACGATGGGCGCCGACGGCCTGCGCAGCGTCTCCGACAACGCCGTCCTCAATGCCAACTACATCATGAAGCGGCTGGAGCCGAGCTACGACGTATCGGTGCCGGGCCCGTGCATGCACGAGTGCGTGATGTCGGCGCGCCGACAGAAGAAGCAGGGCGTCACCGCCACCGATATCGCGAAGCGGCTCCTCGATCTCGGTTTCTACGCGCCCTCCACGTATTTCCCCCTGATCGTCGAGGAGGCGCTGATGATCGAGCCGACGGAGACGGAGTCGAAGGAGACGCTCGATCAGTTCTGCGACGCCATGCTCCAGATCGCGCGGGAGGCCCAGGAGAACCCGACCATCGCCACCAGCGCGCCGGTCACCACGCCCGTCCGCCGCCTGGACCAGACGCGCGCGGCCCGCGAGCCGAACCTCAGGTGGACGCCGCGCGGCTGATCGCCGCCGTCGTCGCCCTCGCGCTTCTCCTCACCGCGCCGGCTCGATCTCGCGGGCGCCGACGAGCGCTTCGGTTCGGTCGTGCGGCGCGCGGGATCACGTGATCGATCCATGAGACCACCCGGTCGGCGTGACCCGGCGGTGGCCTCCGGGCCGACCCTGTGGTATTACTCCTACAGGTAAGAGTATTACCCGGAGGCGCCCTCATGCGGATCACGAGCAAAGGACAGGTGACGATCCCGATCGAGATTCGAAAAAAGGCAGGACTCCGGCCGAACACCGAGGTGACGTTCACGATGAGCCGCGGCGTCGTCATCCTCAAGAAGGCGACGGACGCCGCCCATCGGGGCCACCGGCTGGTGGAGACCATGCGAGGCAAGGCCACGACCGGCCTCACCACCGATCAGATCATGGCGTTGACGCGGCGCTGAGGTCAGCGGTCGGTGGCGGACGTCCTCGTCGACAGCAACGTCATTCTCGACGTGTTTACCCAGGATCCCCGATGGTTCGACCGCTCGGCGGCGGTCCTCGCGCGAATGGCCGGCGATCACGAGCTCATCGTCAACCCGATCGTGTATGCCGAGGTCTCCGTCGGCTTCGAGCGGATCGAGGAGCTCGATGCCGCCCTGCCCGGCGAGTCCTTCCGCAGGGAACCGCTGCCGTGGGAAGCGGCGTTTCTCGCCGGGAAGTGCTTCGTGAGGTATCGCCGCGCCGGCGGTTCCAGGCGCGCGCCCCTGCCCGACTTCTACATCGGGGCCCACGCGGCCGTGCGCGGTATTCCGTTGCTGACACGGGACGCCGCGCGATATCGCACCTACTTTCCACGGCTCGAGTTGATCCTGCCATGACGGCCTGGCGGCTCCTCGTGACCGAGCCGTGCGACGGCGCCACCAACATGGCCATCGACGAGGCGCTCTGGCGTGGGCGCCACGCCGGCGCCTCGCCACCCACCGTTCGGTTCTTCGCCTGGGATCCGCCGACGGTCTCCGTCGGCTACGGCCAGCCGCTCGACCGTCACGTGGACGTGGCGGCCTGCCGTCGCCTCGGTGTGGGGCTCGTGCGGCGCCCGACGGGCGGAAGCGCGATCTATCACGATGGCCCCGAGCGCGAGCTGACCTACTGCGTGACGGCGACGGCCGGCGACCTCGCCGTCGGCGGCGACCTGCTCGAGACCTACCGCTGGATCGCGCGCGCCCTCGTGCGCGGCCTCAACGCGCTCGGCGCCGGCGCCGAGATGGTCCCGACCGGCCGGGGGTTGGGCCCGGATCCCGCGTTCTGCTTCGCGCGCACCGGCGCGTTCGAGATCGAGGTCGGCGGCCGCAAGCTCGTCGGCAGCGCCCAGCGCCGGCTGGGCACGTCCTTCCTCCAGCACGGCGCCGTCCTCCTCGGCGTGGACGCCGCGCGAGTGCGCGAGCTGTTTCCCACCACGCGCGACCCG
>QHSB01000308.1 GCA_003220335.1 Candidatus Rokuibacteriota bacterium | reverse complement strand
GAAATGAATTGTCCGAATGCAAACGATTCGAGATACTTTCGCGCATGGAGCTCTCCCCCGTCCACGTGCGGACCTTCTCGGAGGTCGTGCGCCAGGCGTCGTTCTCGCGCGCGGCCGAGAGGCTGCACCTGAGCCAGCCCGCGGTGAGCCACCACATCCGGCACCTGGAGCTGGCACTCGGCGCGCGTCTGCTCGAGCGCGCGGGCCGCCGCGCGTTTCCCACGCACGCAGGCGAGCTGCTGCTCGAGCACGCGGGCCGCGCCCTCGCCGAGCTGGAGGCGGCGCGCCAGGCGATCCAGCGGCTGCGCGGTGTGGTGGCCGGACGCGTCCGGCTCGGCACCGGCGCCACCGCCAGCACGTACCTATTACCCGACGCCCTGCGCCGGCTGCGCGCGCAGCATCCCGAGCTCGAGCTGGTGATCGTCACCGGCAACTCGGCGGACCTCGCCGCCGCCGTCGCCGCCAGCCAGCTCGACGTGGCCGTGCTCACGCTGCCGGTGCGCGGCCGCCAGCTCGTGAGCGCGCCCTTCCGCGTCGATCCCCAGGTCGCGATCGCCGCGCCCGACCACCGCTGGCCGCGGCGCGGCGCGCTGCGACCCGCGGACCTCGCCGAGTCGCCGCTGATCCTGTACGAGCGCGGCGGCACCATCCGCCGCGTGATCGACGCGTGGTTCCAGCGCGGCGGCGTCCGGCCGCGGGTGGCCATGGAGCTGGGCAACGTGGAGGCGACCAAGCGGCTGGTGGCGGCGGGGCTCGGCGTGTCGGTCATCTCCGCCGTCGCCGTGCGCGCCGAGCTGCGCGCGCGGACGCTGACGGCGCGCGCGCTGGCGCCGCCGCTCGCGCGCCGCCTGGCCATCGTGCGCCGGCGCGACAAGCCGTCGACGCCCGCGCTCGATGCGGTGCTGGCCGCGCTCGACGGTGTGGCCGGCTCATGACGGATCCCGCGGCGCGGCGCCGCTCGATCCTCTGGCGGACGCGCTTCGCCAACCTGTTCGGCGCGGTGATGGCGTTCGTCTACTTCCGGTTTATCGATCCGGTCACCTCGGGTCCCGGGGTGACGTGGATCGAGATCGTCTTCTCCGCCGCGGCGGTCACCGCGCTCATGATCATCGGCGCGCGGTTCAACGCGCGGTGGGCGGTGCCGATGCTGACGCAGCCTGGCTCGACGGAGGCGCGGCGGCGCGCGCTCCTGTTCCCGTGGGCGATGGCGGGTTCCACTCTGTCCGCCTGGGTGGTCGCGGGCGTGATCTTCGGTGTGGTCGGGCCGCTCCTGGCCGGCTGGTTCACGGTCCTTTCGGCGCTGCGGACCGTGATCGGCATCACGGCCGTCGGCGGCCTGGTGACGGCCGCCATCGTGTTCTTCGCCATCGAGAACCGCTGGCGGCAGGAGCTGCCCGGGTTCTTTCCTGCCGGCGATCTGAGCGCGGTGCGCGGCGTGCCGCGCTTGCCCGTCCGCGCGCGGCTCCTTGTCGTGTTCTTGCTGACGAGCGTCGGCCCGCTGACGCTGCTCGGCATCATCGCCTGGCGCCGCGGCCGGCTCGCCGCCGCCGATCCGGCGAACGCCGGCATCGTGCTCGGCGAGATGCTCGCGATCATCGCGTTCTTCATCGTGGGCGGCCTGGTGGCGGCGGTGCGACTGTCGTGGGTCGTCTCCGACAGCGTGGCCGCGCCGCTGCTCGGTCTCACCTTCGCCATGGCGCGCGTGGAGCGGGGCGACCTCGGCGCGCACTGCCCCGTCGTCTCCAACGACGAGATCGGTGCCGCCACCGAGGGCTTCAACCGCATGCTCGACGGCCTGCGTGAGCGCGAGGCGATCAAGGAGACGTTCGGCCGCTACGTCACGCGCGAGGTGCGCGACGAGATCCTGGCCGGCCGGGTCAGCGTCGAGGGCGAGCAGCGCGAGGTGACCGTGCTCTTCGCCGACCTCCGCGACTTCACGCCCTGGGTCGAGTCCAGCGAGCCGCGTCAGGTCGTCCGCGACCTCAACGCCTACTTCGCCGAGATGGAGGCGGCCATTCGCGCCCACGGCGGCCTCGTGCTGCAGTTCATCGGCGACGAGATCGAGGCCGTCTTCGGCGCGCCGGTGCCGGCGCCCGATCACGCCGCGCGCGCGGTGCGCGCCGCCCTCGAGATGCGCGCGCGGCTCGCGACGTGGAATGGCGGCCGATCTCGGCCGCTGAGCCACGGCATCGGCGTGCACACGGGCTCGGTGCTCGCCGGCGCCATCGGCAGCCGCGAGCGGCTCTCGTACGCGCTCGTCGGCGATACCGTCAATCTCGCCTCCCGTATCGAGGGACTCACCAAGCAGGTCGGCGCCGACATCCTCGTCAGCGCCACCACCGCGCGGGGGCTCGACGGCGGCGTGGCGCTCGACCCGCTGCCGGCCGTGCGCGTGAAGGGCAAATCGGCCGAGGTGGAAGTCTTCCGCGTCGTGTGAGGGTGTAGGCTGAATCCGAAAGCCGACGCATGCTTCCCTTCGACGAGATCGCCCGCGCCAATCCCGACTACGTCGACGGCCTCTATCGCGAATACCTCCGCGATCCCGCCTCCGTCGACGAGCGCTGGGCGCTCGTGTTCGCCGGCTTCGATCTCGCGCTGCGCGACGGCGCACGCCCCGGCGGCTCGGTGGCGGAGCTGGTGCACGCGTACCGCGAGCTCGGCCACCTCGTCGCCGATCTCGATCCGCTCGGCGGCAGCCCGCGCGAGCACCCGCTGCTGCGGCTGTCGGAGCTCGGCTTCAGCGAGCGCGACCTCGACCGCGTCGTGGACTGGGCGCCGTTCAAGGGCGGCCCGCGCGGCCCGCTGCGCGAGCTGATCGCCGCGCTCCGTGAGACGTATTGCGGCACGCTCGGCGTCGAGTACCTTTCGGTGGCCGACAAGGCGCGGCGCGAATGGCTGCAGGCGCGCATGGAGCCGCGGCGCAACCATCCCGAGCTGGGCGCCGACGAGCGCCGCGCGATGCTCGAGCGGCTCGTCACCGCGGAGATGTTCGAGCAGTTCCTCCAGGCGCGCTACCCCGGGCAGAAGCGCTTCTCGCTGGAGGGCGGCGAGGCGCTGGTGCCGCTGCTCGACGCGCTGGTGGAGGAGACGGCGCGGCTGGAGGTGGCCGAGGTCGTGCTGGGCATGGCGCATCGCGGGCGGCTCAACGTGCTGGCGCACGTGCTCGAGAAGCCCTACGAGATGATCTTCGCGGAGTTCGAGGGCGCGCCCCTGCCCGACGACATCCTGGGCGACGGCGACGTGAAGTACCACCTCGGCTACTCGCACGACCGGCCCACGCGCGCCGGCCCTGAGGTGCATCTCTCCCTCGCGTCGAACCCGAGCCACCTGGAGTCGGTGAATCCCGTGGTGGAGGGGATCGTCCGGGCCAAGCAGGCGTATCGCGAGGACGGCGATCCCCGGCGCGTGGCGCCGGTGCTGCTGCACGGCGACGCGGCGTTCATGGGGCAGGGCATCGTCTACGAGACGCTCGCGCTATCGCCGCTGCCCGGGTTCACCACGGGCGGCACCATCCACGTCATCGTCAACAACCAGATCGGCTTCACGACCTCGCCCGAGGAATACCTCTTCACGCGCTACCCGTCAGACCCGGCGCAGGTGCTGCGCGCGCCCGTCTTCCACGTCAACGGTGACGATCCCGAGGCGGCCGTGCAGGCCGCCCGGCTGGCCGCCGGCTATCGGCAGACGTTCCGGGCCGACGTCTTCATCGACTTCGTGTGCTACCGGCGCCACGGCCACAACGAGCTCGACGATCCGACGCCGACGCAGCCGGTGATGTACGAGCAGATCCGCAACCACCCGTCGATGCCGCGCCAGCAGGTGTTCGCCTTTGGCGGCGTCTGGCGCGGCCTCGGCTGGGCGGGCGACGACTGGAGCGCCGACACGCGCGCGCCCGCCGCCGAGCTGCGCGCGATCGGCGAGGCGCTGGCGCGGCTGCCCGAGGACTTCACGCCGAATCCGCGCGTGAAGAAACTGCTCGAGGACCGCCGCGAGCGCGTGGCGCGCGGCGAGGCGCTCGACTGGGGTACCGCGGAGCTGCTCGCGTACGGCAGCCTGCTGCTGGAAGGCACGCCCGTGCGCGTGAGCGGCCAGGACACCGTACGCGGTACCTTCGGCCATCGGCACGCCGCGATCTTCGACGCGAAGGACGGGCGGCCGTGGGTGCCGCTCAACCACGTTCGGGAGGGCCAGGCGCTGCTGGAGGCCGTCAACAGCCCGCTCAGCGAGGCGGCCGTGCTGGGCTTCGAGTACGGCATGTCGAGCGGCGACCCGCGCCGGCTCATGATCTGGGAGGCGCAGTTCGGCGACTTCGTGAACAGCGCGCAGGTGATCATCGACCAGTTCATCGCGAGCGGCGAGTCCAAGTGGCAGCGCATGAGCGGGCTGGTGCTGCTGCTGCCGCACGGCTACGAGGGCCAGGGCTCCGAGCACTCGAGCGCGCGGCTCGAGCGCTTCCTGCAGCTCTGCGCCGACCGCAACATGCAGGTGATCGTGCCGACGACGCCGGCGCAGATCTTCCACGCGCTGCGGCGGCAGATCCACCGGCGCTTCCGCAAGCCGCTCGTGGTGATGTCGCCCAAGAGCCTGCTGCGCCACCCGCAGGCCGTCTCGTCGCTCGCCGAGCTGACCGACGGCGGCTTCCGCACGACGCTCGACGACCCGCGCCCGCCCTCGGCCACGCGGCGTCTCGTGGTGTGCTCGGGCAAGATCTTCTACGCGCTCGACGCCGCCCGCCGCGAAAAGCAGCGTGACGACGTGGCGCTGGTGCGCGTGGAGCAGCTCTACCCGTTCCCCGTCGACGAGGTGCGCGCGCTGCTGGAGCGCCACGCCTCGGCGAGCGAGGTCTGCTGGGTGCAGGAGGAGCCGGCTAATCAGGGCGCGTGGTGGTTCATGCGGCCGCTGCTGTCGCCGCTGCTGCGACCCGACGTGCGCTTCTCCTACATCGGCCGCGTCGAAGCCGCGGGCGTGGCCACCGGCTCGCACACCATCCACACCGCGGAGGAGCAGGCGATCCTCGAACAGGCGCTGGAGGGCTGATGGCGGCCGAGATCCGCATCCCGCCGCTCGGCGAGTCCATCAACGAGGCGACGCTCGTGCGCTGGCTCAAGGTGGACGGCGCGCACGTCGAGGCCGACGAGGTCGTGCTGGAGCTGGAGACGGAGAAGGCGGCGATGGAGGTGCAGGCGGAGACCTCCGGCCGACTGAGGATCGTCGTGCGGGCGGGCTCGCAGGTCACGCCGGGGACCGTGGTGGGGCGCATCACCGAGGAGGCGGCGCCGGCGCGCAAGGACGCGGCGCCCGAGACGAAGCAGGCGCCTGCGGACAAGCCGCGCGTCGCCGAGCCGGTCGGCGCCGCGCGGGCGGCCGCGCCGAAAGAGCCACCACGAGCCGAGGCCGCACCGCGCGCGGAGCCCGCACCGCACGCCGAGCCGGCGCCGCCGGCCGAGCCGGCGCGTCGGCCGGAGCCACCGCGGCCGGCGGCTCCCGCGGCGCACGACGGCGACGGGCGGCGCCCCGCCGCGAGCGACGAGGACGCCGAGCGCGAGCCGATGAGCCAGCTCCGCCGCACGATCGCCGCGCGCCTGGTCGAGGCGCAGCGCACCGCGGCCATCCTCACCACGTTCAACGAGATCGACCTCGGCGAGCTGCAGGCGCTGCGCGCGCGGCACCGCGAGCGTTTCAAGGCCCGGCATGGCGTCGACCTCGGTCTCATGTCGCTCTTCGCGCGCGCGGTGATCCACGCGCTCCGCGAGGTTGCCATCCTCAACGCGCGGATCGACGGCACCGACGTCGTGAAGCCGCGCCACGTCCATCTGGGCATCGCCGTCAGCACCCCGCGCGGGCTCGTGGTGCCGGTGGTGCGCGGCGCCGATCGTCTGAGTCTGGCCGCGCTGGAACAGGCCATCGGCGACGTCGCGCGGCGCGCGCGCGAGGGCAAGCTGGCGCCGGGCGACCTCGCAGGCGGGACCTTCACGATCACCAATGGCGGCGTGTTCGGCTCGCTGCTCTCGACGCCCATCCTCAATCCGCCGCAGTCGGGCATCCTCGGGATGCACAAGATCGAGGAGCGCCCTGTCGCGCGCCAGGGCCAGGTCGTGATCCGGCCGATGATGTACGTCGCGCTCTCGTACGACCACCGCCTCGTCGACGGCGAGCAGGCGGTGACCTTCCTCGTGCGCGTGAAGGAGGCGCTCGAGGACCCGGCCCGCATGGTGCTGGAGGTGTGAGCCTGCTCGCCCACGCGCGCGTCGGTACCGGCTCGCGCGCGGTCTTCCTCCTGCACGGGTTTCTCGGCTCCGCCCGCAACCTGGCCACGCTCGCCCGCGGCCTGACGCAGCGCCTGCCGGATCGCAGCGCGATCTCGCTCGATCTCACCGGCCATGGCGAGTCGCCGCCGCTGCCCCCGCATCCCGACCTGGCTGTCATCGCCCGCGACGTCCTCGAGACCGTGCGCGCACTCGAGGCGACGGCACCGTGGACGCTGATCGGCCACTCACTCGGCGGTCGCGTGACGCTGCGCGCCGCCCTGCTGGAGCCGGCGGCACTCGCTCACCTCACGCTGCTCGACGTCACGCCGTCGCCGCGTGCCGCCGGCGGCGATCGACTGGCTGCTGTTGAACCTCGTCCACGATCGCGACGTCTATCGCTGGCGCATCGACCGCGCGGCGCTGGCCGCGCTCTACGCCGGGATCGGCGCCGCCGACCTGTGGCCCGCCGTCGAGCGACGTCGCGGCTACTCCATCCACGTCATCCGCGGTGGCAAATCCGACCACGTCTCCGACGCCGACGCCCGTCGACTCACGGCCGCGGGCTGCCGCGTGGACACCCTGGAGGGTGCCGGCCATTTCCTCCACGTCGATCGACCCGAGGAGTTGCTGGACCGGATAGTGCAAGGGGTCGGCTGAGGGAGTGGCGTCTGATGGCGATCCGAGAATCCGACCTCGAGCGTCTGCGCGAGCAGGTGACCGCGGCAATCCGGCGCGGCACCGGCCTGATCGCGGATCTGAAGTCGCTCGACAACGGACTCCAGGCCCTGATGCCCACGCTGACCCGACTGTCAGAGTCCGAGCGCGAAGCATTGGTCGCGCGGCTCTGCGGCTACGACGCGGCGCTGCCCGACCGGCTTCGGCAATTGATCGAGGGACTCGCCGACCTGGTCGCCGGGCTCAGAGAGAGCGACGGCGCCCAGGCCTGGGTCCGGCAGCACGTCGCGCGGCTGGAGGCGGGCGAGGACACCGAGGCCGCCTGATCGTTGGTCGCCGTCCGGTAGCATGGCGCGCATGACCGACGCCTTCTACGTCCCCGACGGCGACGACTTCGTTGCCACGGTGCACACGCGTGGCCCGTGGAGTCCCAAGCATCAGCACGGCGGGCCGCCCTCAGCGCTCCTGGCGCGCGCCATCGAGGCGCAGGCCCCAGGCTTCGTGGTGGCGCGCATCACCGTCGACTTCCTGCTGCCGGTGCCGATCGACCGGCTTGGCGTGCGCGTCTATATTCTGAGGGCGGGGGCGAAGGTGCAGCGCCTCGTCGCGCGCCTGCTGCACGGCGAGCGCGCGGTTGCGCACGCGATCGCCGCCCTGGTGCGCCCGGCCGCGGTCGCCATCGCCTCGCCATCGAACG
>QHSB01000307.1 GCA_003220335.1 Candidatus Rokuibacteriota bacterium | reverse complement strand
GGATGAATCGCGACCCGGCGCAGCTTCTTGTGATAGCCGCTGTAGTTCGTCAGCGTCCAGAGGAACGTGTACGGCGCCTCCTCGGCGAGGAGCGCGTGCAGCCTCCGGTTGATGGTGCGCCGCTTCTCGTGGTCGAGCGTCAGCTTGCTCTCCACGATGAGGCCGTCGACCTCGGGATTCGAGTACCCGCCGAAGTTGTTCTTCCACGCTCCGATCTCGGCGGAATGGAACAGCGAGGAGATGTCCGCGGAGTCGTCGAAGACCCACGAGGCGAGGATGACGTCGAAGTCGTGCTCGGCGAAGACGGCGTCCTTCCAGGCCTGCCACTCCTTGAACTCGACCTTGACGCCGACGCCGACCGCCTTGAGGTAATTCTGGAACGCGAGCACCACCCGCTTGACCGCCTCGCTCTCCTTCTCGATCGGCACCTTGAGCGAGAGGGCCAGGGGCTTGCCGTCCTTCTGCATGACGCCGTCGGGGCCCGGGGTGAAGCCGGCCTCCTTCAGGAGCGCCACCGCCTTCGCCGGGTCGTACGACAGCGGCTGCACGTCGAGGTTGTAGGCCCAGCTCCCGGGGGCGAAGGGGCCCGAGATGATCGTGCCCTGGCCGTTGAAGAAGGCGTCGAGCATCTCCTGGCGGTTCACCGCGTGCGTGAAGGCGCGGCGCACCCGCTTGTCGGCCAGCAGCGGGCTTCTCAGGTTGTAGCCGAAGAACGCGTAGGACAGCGCGTTGTACGGCTGCAGGACGAAGCGCTTGTCGCCCTGCAGCTCCGGCAGGTCCCGCGGATTGACGAGCACGAGCATGTCGATGGCGTTGAACATCATCGCCTGCGTCATGATGTTCTGGTCCGCGAACGGCTTGGAGAGGAACTTGTTGATGTGCGGTCGGCCCTTGAAGTACTCCTCGTTGGCCACCAGCACGATCTCGCGGTCGCCGGTGATGCTCTTGACGATGTAGGGACCGGTCCCGATGGGGGTCCGCACGAAGGGATCCTCGCGCGTGAGGTACTGGGAGTTCGCCGGCCCGTGCGCGGGGATCACCTTGAAGCTGAACTTCGCGAGCGCGTTGAGGATCGGCCGCTTGAGGGTGAAGCGCACCGTGTAGTCGTCCACCTTCTCGACCTTCTCGATGAACTCGTAGCGCACCTTGAGCGGCGTGATCGTCTTCGGATGCATCATGATGTTGTGCGTGAAGAGCACGTCGTCGGCCGTGAAGGACTTCGGCGCTTCGCCCTCTCGCGGATGCCACCGCACGTCGTGGCGCAGGAAGAAGGTGTAGGTGCGGCCGTCCTTCGACGCCTCCCAGCGCTCGGCCAGCTCGGGGACGATGGCCTGCTTCTCGTCGATGCCGACCAGCCCGTTGAACACCAGCTCCGTGATGCGCAGCGAGATCATCTCGTTGCTGGTGATCGGATCCAGCGTGGCCGGCCGGCCGTACTCGCCGTAGGCCAGCGAGCCCCCGTCGGGCCGGCCGTCGTTCTTCGACGCCGCCGGGGAGACACCGGGCATCGTCGTCAGCACGGTCAGGGTCAGGATGAGCGGCACGATCCCGAGTGATGTTTTCATGGCGCCTCGTCAGAAGATCTTCACGTCGCCCGCACTCTTGTGCGTCATCGAGTACACGCCCTGGAGCGGCTCCTGGAGGCGGCGGACCACCGGGAACTGCTGGCTCATCTCGAAGTAGATTTCCAGGCTCTCGGAGAACTGCGTGCTCCGGTAATAGGCCTCGGCCAGGTTCACGAGCAGCACCGGATCGTTCGCCTCGATCCGGTTCTTGTGGCTCTTGTCCCGCGCCGACTCCAGATACGCCACGGCGCGTGGCAGGTCGCCCCGGCGCAGGTGGTAGGTGCCGAGTGCGGCGTTGAGGGCGGCCGTCTTGCGCCGCTCCCCCGCCTCGGCAGCGCGCACGGCGCGCGGCTCGATCTCCGTGCACTCGAGCCGATGCCGCACGCAGGCCGCCACGATGTCCGCCAGCAGCTCCGGGTCGGCGGCCGTGTCGCGAGCCAGCGCCGCCCACGCCGACCCGCCATCGGCGCGCCGGGCCAGCAGCGACTGCGCAGTCGCCTCGCGGACGCGCGCGCGGTTGCGATAGGCCGGCGGAGCGCCGGGGAGCGCCAGGAACGCGCGGGTGGCCTGCAGCGCGCGCTCGCCGTCGCCCGCTTCCAGGAAGGCGGCGCCGAGGTAATACTCCGCCGTGCCCTTCACGCGCGCGTCGGCGGCCGCCCGCTCGAGCGCCAGGCGGCTCGCGTGCCGGTAGAGCATGGCGAGCTCACCGAGCAGGGCAGGGTCGTAGAAGTTGATGACCTTGGCCGGCCCCAGCACTTCGGTCGAGCTCGGCGCCTTGAGGTCTGTCTGCTCGAGGAGCGCGAGCGCCCTGGCGGTCAGGCCCGCCCGCGTGTACACGCCGATGAGCTTCTGCCGCACGAGCGTCGCCGGCCGCTCGCCGATGTCCTTCAACACGGCGTCGGCGAGCGCCACCGGAGCCGGCTCCGTGATCCCGGCCCGGCTGTAGACCGCCGCCAGCGTGGCCTTTGTCTGCGGGTCCCTCGCCTCGAGGGAGTTCCAGAGCGCGCGCGCCGTCGCCGCATCCTTGCGAAGGAAATGCGCGAGGCCGAGGTGCGCCACGGCCTGCGCCCTGAGGCCGGGCTCGATGCCGGGCTCGGCGGCGAAGCGCTCCAGGACCTTGATGGCGTCCGCGGGCCGTCCGCTCTCGAGCAGCGTTTGACCGAGGTACAAGCTCGCCAGGCGGCTGGCGCCGGGCCCGCGAATGGCGGCGATGGCCCTCAGATACTCCAGCTGGATCGGTGTGGCGGATTGCGAGAGCTCTCGGTGGAGCTCGGCGGTACCGAGATACACGATGCCAAGGGTGAGCGAGGCGGCCGCCTGCCGGCCCGGCTCCAGCGAGGGCAACGCCGTCTCCAGCGTGCGGGCGGCGTCCCGGTAATGACGCTTGTCGTAGAGCTGCATCGCGCGCGCCACGGCGTCGTCCGCCGCCCACGCCGCCGTCGCCGCGAGCATCGCGAG
>QHSB01000080.1 GCA_003220335.1 Candidatus Rokuibacteriota bacterium | reverse complement strand
CACCGGCACTTTGTTGATGCGGCGGCCGACGGCCATCGCCGTGGCCACCGTCGTCTTCGAGGACTTCGCCCCGCGCACGTTCTCCAGCAGCTTCATCACGTTGGCCGGGCTGAAGAAGTGGGTGCCGATCACGCTCTCGGGGCGCGTGGTGGCCGAGGCGATCTCGTTGACGTCGAGCGTGGAGGTGTTGGTGGCCAGCACGGCGTCGGGCTTCGCGATCTTGTCGATCTTCGCGAAGACCTCCTTCTTGATCGGCATCTCCTCGAACACGGCCTCGATCACGATGTCGGCGTCGGCGATGGCGTTGAAGTCGGTGGTGCCCTTGATGAGGCCCATGCGCTTCTCGACGTCGGCCATCGTGAGCCGGCCGCGGCTCGCCGTCGTCTCATAGTTCTTGCGGACGATGCCGAGGCCGCGGTCGAGCGCCTCCTGCTGCACCTCGACGACGGTGACCGGGATGCCGACGTTGGCGAAGTTCATGGCGATGCCGCCGCCCATGGTGCCGGCCCCGATGACCGCCGCCTTCTTGACGTCCTTCGCCGGCGTGTCGGCCGGCACGTCGGGGATCTTGGCCGCCTCGCGCTCGGCAAAGAAGAAGTAGCGCTGCGCCTTGGACTCCGGCGAGTTCAGCAGCTCGACGAACAGCTCGCGCTCGCGCTTGAGACCCTGATCGAACGGCAGGCTCACCGCGCCCTCGACGGCCTTGACGATGTTCTCGGGCGCCCTGAAGCCGCGCGTCTGGCGCGCCACCGACTTGCGGAAGTTCGCGAAGACCTCGGGCGTGCCGCGCACCGCCGCCAGCTTGTCGTCGAGGTCGCGGATCTTCTTGCGCGGGCGCTTCTCGGCGAGCACCTTCTCGGCGAAGGCCACGCCGGCCGCCGTGAGGTCGCCCTCCACGATCTCGTCGATGAGGCCGTGCTTGAGCGCCTCGTCGGCGCGGATCGGATCGCCGCTGACCATCATGGACAGAGCCTTCTCGACACCGACGACGCGGGGAAGTCGTTGAGTACCACCCGCTCCCGGAAGAAGGCCCAGCTTGACCTCGGTCAGACCGAAGCGCGCGTCCTTCACGCCGACTCTGTAATGGCAGGCCAGCGTCACCTCGAGCCCGCCGCCCAGCGCGGTGCCGTGGATGGCGGCCACCACCGGCTTTCCGCTGCCTTCGATGAGGTCGAGCACCGAGTGAAGACTCGGCTCGGTCGGCGGCTTGCCGAACTCCGTGATGTCGGCGCCGGCGATGAACGTCCGCCCCGCGCAGACGATCACAATGGCCTGGGCGGCGGAATCCGAAATGGCCTGCTTGAGGCCCTCGTGGAGGCCCTGCCGCACGTGCTGGCTGAGCGCGTTGACGGGCGGATTGTTGACGGTCAGCACGGCCACGCGGCCGCGGCGGTCGAGGTCGACGGACTTGGTGATGGCTGTCATGGGCCTCTCCAGTGAAGTCTTGGCTGCGGACGGACTATACTCCTACACCATGACGACTTCGACCGTCGAGCACCCCAGCGTCTGCCCCCTCGATTGCCCCGACACCTGCAGCCTCACCGTCACCGTCGAGGCCGGCCGCATCACGAAGATCCGCGGCTCGCGCGCCAATCCCTACACGGCCGGCGTGCTGTGCGCGAAGGTGCCGGAGTCGTATCCGGAGTTCGTTCACGGCCCGGGGCGGCTCACCACACCGCTGCGCCGCACCGGCGCCAAGGGCGCGGGCGCGTTCGCGCCGATCTCGTGGACCGAGGCGCTCGATCTCATCCACGCGCGCTTCACGGCGCTGATCGCCGAGCACGGCGCGCAGGCGATCATGCCGCTGAACTACGGCGGCCCGCACGGCATCCTCGCCGGCGGGTCGATGGACCTGCGCTTCTTCCACCGGCTCGGCGCGACCTTGCTCGACCGCTCGCCGCTCTGCGGCGGTATCCGCAGCGAGGCGTGGGCCGGCACCTATGGCGCCGCGGCGCCCGGCATCCCGCCCGAGCAGGTCGAGCACAGCAAGCTGATCGTGGCGTGGGGCTACAACGTCACGTGGTCGGGCCTGCACATGACGCCCGTCATCGATCGCGCGCGGCGCAATGGCGCCAAGCTCGTCGTGGTCGATCCCAAGCGCACCAAGATCGCCGAGCGCGCCGACCTCCACCTGCCCGTCAAGCCGGGCACCGACGTCGTGCTGGCGTGGGCGATCGCCGCGGAGCTGGAGCGGCGCGGCGGGATCGACCGCGCGTTCGTCGAGCGCCACGTCGCGGGCTATGAGGAGTACATGGCGCTGGCGCGGAAGTGGACGCCGGCCGCCGCCGCGCGCGAGTGCGGCGTGGCCGAGACGGCCATCCAGCAGCTCGCCGAGTGGTTCCGCGCGATCTCGCCGGCGGCCATCAGCGTCGGCAACGGGCTCGAGCGCAACCAGAACGGCGGCAGCGGCGTCCGCGCCGTGTTCGCGCTCCCGGCGCTCGCCGGCAAGCTCGGCGTCAAGGGCGGCGGCCTCGTCAACGGCGCGCGCGGGGCGTTTCCCAAGACGCCCGCGAAGCTGGCGCGACCGGACTTCGTGCCGAACGGCACGCGCACGCTCAACATCGTCGACGTCGGCCGCCACCTCACGGACGCCACGCTGGCGCCGCCGCTCAAGGCGCTCTTCGTCTATAACCACAACCCGCTCGTCGTGCACCCCGACCAGAACCGGATGCGCCGCGGGCTGGCGCGCGAGGACCTGTTCATCGTCGGCTCGGACGTGGTGATGACGGACAGCCTCGCCTACGCGGACGTGATCCTGCCCGCCTGCAGCCACTTCGAGCACGACGAGCTCTTCGCCGCCTACGGCACCCACTGGCTGCAGCGCGCGGAGCCCGTGATCCCTCCTCAGGGTCAGGCGCTGCCGAACACCGAGATCTTCCGGCGCCTCGCCGCGCGCTTCGGCTTCGAGGATCCGGCCTTCACGGCGACCGACGCGCAGCTCATGGACGACGCCATCGACGGCAGCGACCCGCGGCTGGGCGGCGTGCGCCCGAGCCGGCTGCCGCTCGACCGCGCGCTCATGATGAAGTTCGACGGCGCCGAGGCGAACCTCTTCGCCAACGTCTTTCCGCAGACGAAATCCGGCAAGGTGGAGCTGGCCTCACCGTACCTCGAGGAAAAGTACGGCGCGCGGCTGCCGTCCTACCGGCCGTTCACGTCGTCGTACCCGCTGATCCTGATCACGCCCGCCTCCGACCAACGCACCACGTCCACGTTCGGCGGCTGCACCGCCAACGCCGACACGCCGCCGCTGGAGATCCATCCCGACGACGCGAAGGCGCGCGGGCTACGCGACGGCATGCGGGTGCGGGTGTGGAACGACCTCGGCGAGGTCCACCTGCCCGTGCGCGTGACCGACGCGGTGCCGCGCGGCGTGGCGTGCTCGCTCAAGGGCGCGTGGATGAAGACGAGCGACAACGGCCAGACCGTGTCCGCGCTGGCGCCGACGCACCACGCCGACATCTGCGGCGGCGCCTGCTACAACGACACGCGCGTCGAGGTGGCCCCGGCCTGAGCCGCGGCGCGCTCGTCGGTGGCGTCGAGACCGGCGGCACGCGGGTCCGCTGCGTCGCTGCCACCGGCCCCGACGACGTCCGCGCCGAGACGAGCGTGCCCACCACGACGCCGCCCGAAACCCTCGGGCGCGTGGCCGACTTCCTCCGCCCGCACCGCGTGGCCGCCGTGGGCATCGCCTGCTTCGGTCCGATCGATCTCGACCGCCGCTCGCCGACGTTCGGCTGGATCACCACCACGCCAAAGCCCGGCTGGGCCCGCGTCGACGTCGTCGGCGCGTTCCGCGCGCTCGGCGTGCCCGTGGTCTTCGACACCGACGTCAACGGCGCCGCCCTCGGCGAGCATCGCTGGGGCGCCGGACGCGACGTCGACCCGTTCGTCTACCTCACGGTGGGCACCGGCATCGGCGGCGGCGCGATCGTGAACGGCCGGCCGCTGCACGGGCTCGTGCACCCCGAGAT
>QHSB01000053.1 GCA_003220335.1 Candidatus Rokuibacteriota bacterium | reverse complement strand
ATGCCGCCGACCGTATTGCCGCGCTCCGGATGGACGACGATCTCGATGTGCCAGTGGTAATCGTCGCGGATCGTGGCCCAGTCGCCCTGGAGGATGCGCGAGCGGAGATTGGGCGCCGTGTGCAGCACCAGCTCGTAGCCGGGATCGCCGAAGCCGCGCGCGAGCGCGCGGAAGTAGCTCGAGATCAGGCGCGCAAGGTCGCGGCCGGTCTCGGCCGTGAGCGCGTCCTCGAAGGAGCAGCCGTGCTGGCGCGGCAGGATCCAGGTCTCGAGCGGCGTGCGCGAGGCGTACGGCACGAGCGCGGCGAAGGCCGGCGTCAGCTTCGCCACGCGCTCCTCGGCGGCGATCTCCTGACGGATCATGTCGCAGTAGAGACAGCGGCGCTTGTACTGGTAGTACTCGCGCGCCTGGTACAGCTCGCGCCGGGTCTCGTCGAACACGATCGGGATGGCGGTCACCCGCGAGTACGGGTGGTGCGGCAGCACGCCGGGCTTCTTGTGGTGCCGGTTGATGAGGATGTCGCGGATCTGGCCGTCCCGCTTGAGGTCGAGGAGGCGGTCGCGGTACATCCACAGCACGCCCTCGATCTGCTCGGGGTCCATGGTGGCCAGCGTGGCGTCGTGGTTCGGCGACTCGACGATGAGCTCGCTGGCACCGCGCGGCGTGATCATGTCGAACATCCCGACGCCCTCGCGCACCAGCTCCCACTCGATCCGAAAGTAGGCGTCGGCCTCGGGAACCACGCGCACCGTCCAGCCGGGGCCGTTGGCGAGCGAGCCATCCTTGCGGTAGGCGGCGATCTCGCTCCCGGTCAGGTGCTCGGCGCCGGGACAGTAACGGCAAGGCGAGTCGGGTACCCACGCGCCTTTTGGTCGCATGAGCACCCACTGCCCACGTGTCGGATCTTTCCTCAGCTCGTCCACCGACTCGCGGTCACTCCTTGATCTGGCCCTTGAGCTTGCGCAGGTGCTGACGGGCCACGTCCACCCAGTCCTTCTCGGATGGGAGCTGCGAGGCCAGCGCGATGTACTTTTCCCACTGCACCACGGCCTCTTTGGGATCCGTCTTCTCGTAGACGAGCGCCAGGTTGTAGAGGGCGCCGGTGTTCTTGTCGTCGAGCTCGATCACCTTGCGGTACTCCTCGACCGCCTCCTTGTAGAGGCCCTTGTCCTCGTAGACCTCGCCGAGGCCCATGCGGGCCTCGACGGACTGCGGATCGAGATCGATCGCGCGCCGGTACGCCTGCACCGACTCGTAATAGAGCCCCTTCTCGGCGTAGTAGATCTTGCCGAGGCTCATGTGGACCTTGGGGTTGATCGCGTTGTAGGTGAGCGCCTTCTGGTAGGCGCTGATGGCGCCGTCGATCTCGCCCTTCGCCGCCCGCGCGTCGCCGAGCCCGACGTGGGCGTCGGCGTAGAACGGGCGCAGCTCGATCGCCTTGTTGTACGCCTCGACGGCCTGGTCGAAGAGCCGACGCGGCGCCGCCAGGAAGAGATCTCCGAGCGCCTTGTACGGCTCCGGGTACGTGGCGTCGAGCTGGGTGGCGGCGCGGAACTGTGCGGCGGCCTTCCAGCGGTTGCCGAGCACCTGGTGCACGGCGCCGAGCGTGTACTGGGCGACGACGAAGTTGGCGTCGATCTCGATCGCCCGCGAGAGGAGGTCCACCGCGCTCTCGTTGGCCTCCTGCCCGCCGCGCGCGGCGGCCATCTGCGCGCGCGCGAACAGCTCGAGGGCGCGCACCGACTTGGTCGGCGCCGCGGCCTTTTCCATGCGGCGCGCCTCGGCCTCGGTGAGCGGCACCTTCAGCGTCCGGGCATAGGCGGTCGGCAGCGCGGCGAGGCGAACGATCAGCTCGCCCTCGGGCACGCTCACCGGCTCCATGGACACGGGCTCGCCGGCGCCGCTGCGGAGCTCGAGGACCTTCGGCTGGAGCACGAGCTCGTTGTTGGCGCGCGCGACGCGGCCGTAGAGCGCGGCGTCGACGCGCAGGTTTCGGGCGGCCTGCACCACGGTGGCCTCGCCCCAGGCCTCCGGCTGGCCGAAGGCGCGCAGGCGCGCCCGGTCGAGCTGGACGAACGCCGGCGACTGCACGAGGCCCAGCGCCACGGCCTGCGCGGCGCCCTCGCCGATCCACTGCTCGTCGCTGGACAGGCCGCTCGTCTCGAACGGCACGACGAGGATCGTCCGCGGCTTCGCCGCGGCCTGGGTGGGAACCACCGCGACGAGCCCGCCGAACGCCAGGATCGCAACCCCCATCCAGCGTCGAGCCATCACGTGCCCTCCTCTCCTCGGTCCGACGCCGGCAAGGCCCGGCGCATCCTCCGGCTCAGCCAACCCGAAAGCCGCGCCAGTCCTCCCGGCCCCACGCGCCGCAGCGCGATGTCGGGCACCAGCATGAGCGCCACGAACCCGACCAGCCAGGGCCAGATCTCGACGGCGATCCGCGAGCGCCGCCGTGCCTTCAAGAACGAGTCCGCGGGGTCCTGCAGCGACGAGCCGCCCGTCAGCTCGGCCAGCTCTCTCAACAGCGTCTCGTCGACACCGAGATCGCGGAGCTCCTGAGCATACGGTACCACCAGGCCGGCCAGCTGCGAGCCAACTACGCGCTCAGCCTTCCGCTGCGCCATGCCGATCAGGTACACGCCCTCCTGCGGGGCCGGAAAGCGGCCGCGGTAGCGTCCGGGACCGATCTGCTCGAGGTCGACGACGCTGCGCTCCCGGCTGGGCGCGACCACCCCGATCTGGGAGTCGAGGAAGTTGATGAAGTCCCCCTTGCCGTCCACCGCGTCCACGACGACTTCGCCGGTCTGGTCGATGCGCTGCACGATCGCCGTCGTGTCCGAGCGCGAGCCGCTGCGCAGCGTCCAGCGCGTGAGCTGGGCCCAGAACTTGTTGAACTCGCCCCAGCGCAGCCAGAGCACGCCCCACTTGGCCTTGGCGTCGGAGGTGAATGCCGCCGCGCGCCCCAGGCCGTAGCGCCAGGTGGCGAGGACGGGATCCTCCTGGTGGCTCATGAGCACCAGCTCGGCGTTCTGCTTGACGGTGGTGGCCACGTAACCGCCCAGCGGCGGCACCGTCTTCCAGTTGATGTCCTGCATGGCCTCGTGGCTGGGCGCGGTGAGCTGGGGCTTGAAGGGCTGCTCCACCAGCGAGGCCTTGGAGGCCAGCTGCGTCTCCAGCGTGAAGATGCGCGGAATCGTCTGCGAGTCCTCGGTGTAGTAGAAGCGCCCCTTGCCCCACTTGGCGATGTCGACCATGAGCTGGACGTCGGCGTCCTTGCCGATGGCGACGGTCGAGACCGTGATCTTGTCCTTGGCCATGCGCCGCAGCAGGCCCGCGAAGTCGCCGCGGGTCATCTGACCGTCGGACAGGAAGATGACGTGCTTGAGCAGCGCCGGGCGGTCGAAGAGGATCTGGTAGGACTCCTTGAGCGCCGGGTAGCCGTCGGTGCCGCCGCCCGCCTTGATGGTGGCGATGGCGTGATGGATGGCGCCCTTGTCGCGCGCGCCGCGCATCGGCGAGTCCCAGATGAACTCCGTGTCCCACGACATCACGCCGACCTCGTTGCGCTCGTCGAGCAGATCCACCACGAGGTGCGCGGCCTCCTTGGCGAGGTCGAGCTTGGTCACCTTCTCGTCGGTGGACATGGCCATCGAGCCCGAGCGATCGATCGACAGGACGACGGCCAGGCTCGGGATCTCGACCTTCTGCTTGACCTCCATCGTGACGGGCAGCGCCTCCTCGATCGGCGTGCGGTAGTAGCCGCCGAGACCGAACGACTCCTCGCCGCCGATCATCATCAGGCCGCCGCCGTGGTCGCGGACGTAGTCGCGGATCTGCGCCATCTGCGGCCGGCTCAGCTTCAGCGACGAGACGTTGGACAGGACAACACCGTCGTATTTTTGAAGTCCCGCGACGTCTTTGGGAATGCCGGCGGGATCGACGACGGTGACCTCGATGTTCTGCGAGCGCAGCGCGCCGGCCAGCGACTGCGCGTGCGAGCGGTCGCGGTCGGCGATCAATACCTGAGGCCGCCCGCGCACCACCACCGTGCCGACCGCGCGGTTGTTGTCCTCGATGGTGTCGCCCTCCACGTCGAGGGCGGCCTGGTAGACATGGATACCGCTCTGGTCCAGCGCCTGCCGGTACGCGAACACGTTCTTGCCCGCGGTGAGACGGACGATCTGCGAGCCGAGGAACTCGCCGTTGCGGAAGAGCGAGAGCCGCGCCTGCGTCTCCTTGTGACTCCACGCCACGACCTTGGCCTGGAACGGCTCGCCGAACTTCACCTCCTGCGGCAGCAGCATCGCCTCGGCCACGACCTCCTGCGCGAAGGTCAGCGGCGCCGGCACGTAAAAGATGTCCGCGCGCGCGTCCTTCGCCGCCTGGGCGCCGGCCAGCGCGTTGCCGGCGTTCTGGCGGCCATCCGTCAGCATCACGATGCGGTTGGCGTGGCCCGGCGTGACCGTCGCGAGCGCCAGCTGAATCGCCTGGAAGATGTTGGTGCCGCGCCCGCTCACGGCCGCCTTCGGCCGCTCCACGCTCGGACGGTTGGAGAGCGGCTGGTCGACCACCGCCTCCTCCCCGAACACGATCACCTCGTGGCGGTCGCCGCTCTTGAGATGGCGCACGGCCTCTGAGACGAATCGGTAGGCCCGCTCGCGCGCGACGAGGCTCACGCTGTCGGAGTGGTCGAGCAGGAAGACGACGTTGAGACGATCCACCCAGCGCGGCAGGGTCGGCCGCAGCAGCGTGAGGAGCAGCACGACGACGAGCGCGCCGCGCAGGGCCAGCGCCCACTGGTCGCCCGTCACCGACGGCACCCGCAGCCGCCCGCCCGTCTGGCGGCGCCAGTAGAGCACGCCCTCGAGCGCCAGCAGGACGACGGCCACCAGCACGAAGAGCGGCCACAGCTCGCGCTGGATCGGCACCGGCGGCGACGCCGCGCCCACCGGCGGCGGCGGCGCGGGCAGCGCATGCGGCGTGATGTCGGACTCGTCGCCGTCGCCGAGGTTCACCGCCAGCTTCATGTCGCCGCGCGCGGTCGACAGCGTATAGATCCCGACCTCGTCGGTGTCGGTGAACGACACGACGCCCCGGGTGACCAGCGCCTTCACCGCGCGCCCGCTCGGCGTGTTGACGGTGGCCGAGGAGATGCCGTGCGCCACCGGCAGCAGGATCGGCTGCCCCGCGGCCAGCTGCAAGCTCGATTGGTCCAGCGCGGCCGGGTGCAGCCAGCGCAGCGTGTTGGACAGGATCAAGGGGAAGGCCACGCGCAGTGGGAAGTCCGTCTTGAAGAGGTCGAAGCCGATGAAGATCGCCTTGCGGTCCGGCTCCTCCAGCGCGTACAGCAGCGGTCCGCCGACCGCCTCCACGAGCGCGCGGCCGGCGGCCAGCGGCCGCACGCGCATCGCGTCCTGGATGGCCACCTTCGCGAACTCGACGTGGCGCATGACGGGGTGCGCGCGATCCCAGTCCATGACCGTCGGCGCCTCGATGCGGCCGAGCACCTCGAGCGGCACGTCGGGCGGCACCGTGTTGACGAAGACGTAGCGGCCCGGGCCGACCTTCGGCGGCGTGGACGAGTCGAGCACCACGACGTCGGCGTCGCCCATGCCGCCCTGGTACTGCTCGGGCGTCTTCACCTCGAGGGCGACGGTGGGATCGGTGCGCAGGACCTTCTCGAGGAAGAGGTTGCCGGGGCTCACCAGCGTGACCGCGATCTTCTTGGGGGGCGGGATCACGGCGTAGGCGACGTTGTCGGTGGCGAGGTCGTCGCTCACGCCGATCTTCGCGGTGACCGTGCCGCCGCCCTGGTGGGTGAACGGCAGGACGATCGAGCGGCGGACGTTGGGCTCGAGGGTGAGCGGCTTCTCGGCGATCGTCTGGTCGTCGAGGCTCAGCGCGAAATCGAAGGTCTGCGCCACCGGCGAGTGGTTCACCAGCGAGACGAAGGCCTGGTAGCCAAAGCCGCCGTAGTACGTCTTGCGGATCGCCAGGCTGACGATCCCCACGTTGTAGCCGCGCCGGCCGACGCCCACCCAGCGGATGCGGGGATCCGTCATCTCCGCCGTCTGGCCCATCACGAACGCGCCGTCGGTGAACACGTGGATCTCCGCGCGCGGGTCGGTGCCGACGAGCGCGCGCGCCGTCCGCAGCGCCTCCGGCAGCCGCTGCGGCAGGTCGCGCGGGCGCGCGGCACGGATGGCCGAGAGCGCGCGGTCACGGTCGCGCCCGAGGGCGGCGGTGACGTGCGGCTGCACACCCGCCTCGATCACCATGATCTCGGCGCCCTCGCCGAGCCGCCGCACGACCGCGGCGGCCTCGGACCGCGCCGCCTCGAACCGCGAGGGCGAGACGTCGCGCGCCTTCATCGACGCCGAGGTGTCGAGGACGACCACGACCTTGCGCGCGCCCTCGCCGGTGACCGTCACCACCGGCCGCGCCAGCGCCAGGGCGAGCGCCAGCAGCGCCAGCAGCTGCAAGATCAGCAGCGGGTCGCGCTGCAGGCGCTGGAAGAACGCCGAGGCCTCGCGGTCGCGCAGCTCGGCGCCCCAGAGCATGAGGCTCGAGACCCGGCGCTCGCGCCGCCGCACCTTGAGGAAGTAGAGGAGGACGAGCGGCGCCGCCACGCCGAGGACGGCGAAGGCGAGCGGGGTGAGGAAGCTCACGCGACGACCCGCCCGCGCAGCTGCGCGACCACGAACTCCTCGACCGGCGTCTCCGTGCTCACGCGGTGGTAGCCGACCTCGTGGCTGCGGCAGAAGACCTCGACGCGCTCCAGGAAGCGCGCGAGCCGCTCACGGTAGCCACGCAGCGCCTCACCGTCCACGGTGACGTCGCGCGTCTCGCCCGTCTCCGCGTCGTGCAGCCGGAGATCGCCGCCGAGATCGGGGTTGAGCTCGCCCGGGTCGAGGACGTGGATGACGTGCACGTCGAAGCGCCGCTCGAGCAGCGTGCGCACGCCGGCCTCGAACCCCTGAGGGTCGAGCAGGTCGGAGACGACCACGGCGAGGCCGGGCTCGCGCGCGCGCATCGCGTACTCGCCGAGGGCCTCGTTGAGCCGGGTCGGCCCGCCCGCGTCGACGTCCGAGAGGAAGTCGAGCAGCGCGACCACCTGGTTGCGCCCGCGCGCGGGCGGCCAGCCCTCCACCGCGCGCTCGCGCAGGATGCCGACGCCCACGCGCTCGTGGCTCACGAGCCCGACGAAGCCGAGCGCCCCCGCCACGCGCACCGCGTACTCGAGCTTGCGCGGCGTCCCGAAGTCCATCGAGGCGGAGCCGTCGACGAGGAGGTGCAGGCAGAGGTCTTCTTCATCGACGAAGAGCTTGACGTGCAGGCGGTCGAGGCGGCCGTAGATGTTCCAGTCGACGTAGCGCAGGTCGTCGCCGTGCCCGTAGGCACGGTAGTCCGCGAACTCGACGGAGTGGCCCCGGCGCGGGCTGCGCCGCTCGCCCTTCACGCTGCCGCGGAAGGCACGGCGCGAGACCAGCGCGAGCCGCTCGAGCTGCGCCAGGAACTCGGGCGAAAAGAAGGCGTGGCGCGTGTCGGCGGCCACGGTCCTATCTTTCATCCAGCGCCTGGAAGTAGTCCTTGATCTGCGAGTGGTAGTCGCGCGGGACCGCTTCCCGGGTGATGGCGTCCTCCATGAGCTTGCGGTACTGCCCGATGACGCCGAGGTAGTGGAGGCGCGAGGCCATCGGTCCGCCACGGCCCGTCATGTTCGTGTCGTAGCCGTCCTTCCGTCCGCGGCGCGACTCACCCTCGACGCCGACGTCGTACGGCGTCGCCGAAAGGCGCCGGCTGGCCTCGCCCTTCGGCGAGCCGCTCTTGCCCTTGCCCGGCAGCAGGCCCTCGCCCTCGCCGAAATCCTCGCCCTCGCCACCGCCCTCGCCGCCGCGTCGATCACGGCTGCCGCCGCCGCGCTCGCTGTCCCGGCCCCCGCGCAGGCCTTTGCCCGAGCGCTGCGCCTCTTCCTGCGCGCGCATCTTGTCGAGCGCTTTCTGCATGGCTTCCATGGCCTTGTCGGTCTGGCCGCCCTCCAGCGCCTCCATGCCCTCGCCGACGTCACCGCTCCAGTTGCCGCCCTTGCGGCCGAGCCGCTCCATCTCCTCGAGCAGCTCCTTGAGCTTTTGCGGCGAGATCTGGTCGGGCCGCAGGCCGCCCGACAACGCCTTGGACTTGCGGAAGACCATCTTGTACTGGCTCGCCGTGAAGTCGGAGGCGAGATCGGGCAACCGGTCGACCTGCTCGAGCAGCTTCAGGCGCTCGTCACCACGCTTGAGGAAGCTGTTGAAGTCGGGACGCTGCGAGCTGAGCGAGGTGTCCTTGAAGACGGCCGAGAGATCGCCGGCCGTGCTCGCCGTCGACGCCCCGCTGCGCGCCTGGAACTCACGCTCCTCGAAGGCCGGCGGCCGCAGGCGCTCGCGCGCCTCGGGCTTGCTGCGCTCTTCGAGCAGCCCCGAGCCCGTGCTCTTGTCCTTGTCCTCCTCCTGACTGCTCCCCATGAAGTCCGGCAGCCGCGGCGACGGCAGCGGCAGCGCGGGCGCCAGCGTCAGCGCGAGCGCGACCACGAGCGGCACCGGGAGGAAGCGCGTCTCGCGCGGCAGGATACGGTGCACGATGTGGCGCGGCTCGAGCCGCTCGACGCGCGCGGTGGCGTCGGCGACCAGCGCGTCGACGAGCGGCGTGCGATCGGGGCGCTCGGCCCACTCCAGCGCGGTGGCCACGCGGTCCTCCAGGCCGAACGCACGATCCGCGAGACGTGCCGCGTCAGCGCGGCTCGTCTGCTTGAGAGCGCCCCAGGCGGCGCCGAGCAGCACGCCCGCAACCAGGAGCGCGGCGGCCGCGGGCAGCGCGCGAGGGCCGAGCGGGCCCTTGAGCGCCAGCAGCGCCACCGCGGGCAGCGACGCCCAGAAGAAGCCACGCAGAGCGTGGTGCTCCACGCGCCGCCGGCGCACCTGCGCGCCGACGCGCCGGACGAGCCGGTCGAGAGCGGCGCCCGGGGTCATCGGACGAAGGGCTCCCGGGACTGCGCCGTGCTCGTCTCGACGTTCTCGATGATCTGGCTGACGAGGGTGTCGACGTCGATGCCCTCGGCCTCCCCCTCGAAGTTGAGGATCACGCGGTGCCGTAGCGCGGGCGCGGCCAGCGCCTTGAGATCCTCGAGGCTGACGTTGTAGCGGCCCTCGGCGAGTGCGCGCACCTTGGCGCCCAGGATCAGGGCCTGCGCGCCGCGCGGGCTCGCTCCGTACCGCACGAACCGCCGCGTCACGTCAGGAGCGTCCGCCCACTGCGGGTGCGTCGCCATCACGATGCCGGAGGCGAAGTCCCGCACGTGCGCGGCCACCGGCACCTCGCGGATCAGCTCGCGATAGGTAAGCACCTGGGCGCCGCTCATCACGCGGTCGACGACGACCTGCCGCGACTGCGTGGTGCGGTCGATGATCGCGTTCAGCTCCTCGATGGCCGGGTAGCGCACGCGCAGCTTCAAGAGGAACCGGTCGAGTTGCGCCTCCGGCAGCGGATACGTGCCCTCCATCTCGATCGGGTTCTGGGTGGCGAGCACGAAGAACGGCGCGGGCAGCGGTCGCGAGACGCCGCCCACGGTCACCGACGCCTCCTGCATGCCCTCCAGCAGCGCCGACTGGGTCTTGGGCGTCGCGCGGTTGATCTCATCGGCCAGCACGATGTGGGCGAAGAGCGGGCCCTGCTGGAACTGGAAGTGCTTCCGGCCGCCCGCGTCCTCGACGATGATGTTCGTGCCGATGATGTCGGCGGGCATCAGGTCGGGCGTGAACTGGATCCGCGCGAACGACAGCTCGAGGCTCTCCGACAACGTCTTGACGAGCAGCGTCTTGCCGAGGCCCGGGACGCCCTCGAGCAGCACGTGACCGCCCGCGAACATCCCGATGAGGACGTGGTTGATGATCTCGCGGTGGCCGACGATGACCTTCTCGACCTCCGCGCGCAGCGTCTCGAACGCCGTGACGAACTCCCGGACCCGGCCGTCGTCGGTCATCGAGTCTCCTCTCTTTGGATGACGTCTCTCTGGATAACGTCACCCGACCCGGTAGATCCCGGGTTCACTGATAAGGACCGGCGGTGGACCCGACCAGCAGCGCGAGAGCTCTGCGCCTCGCCAGTGCAAGGGCCACGCCAAACGTCGCCACGCCCGCCGCGGCCGCACGCGCATGTCAGTGCGATCATTTGAGCATCGGGCGGCGCGGCCGCATGGCGCGCGTTGCCCATCCACGGTGCGGGCGTACTCACGATTGCCCATCGTGGCGGCATCCGGACGGCGAGTTGGATCGCGACGGTGACTGCCCCCTTGTCGCGAGCATGCCCGAGGTTCGTGTCGGTCTCAAGCACGTACTGGAATCAATCGGCGATAGACGTCCAGGTAGCCCTCGATCTCGCGCTCGGGCGGGTAGCGCTCGCTCACCCGCGCCCGACTGGCCGCGCCGAGCCGCGCGCGCAGCGATGCGTCGCCTGCCAGACGCAGCGCTCCGGCCTCCAGCTCGGCGTCGGTGCCGAACAGGAGGCCGGTGACCTCGGGCTCGACGAGCGCGCGGTTGCCCGGGATGTCCGCGGCGAGCACCGCGCGGCCGAGCGCCATGGCCTCGAGGACAGAGTTCGCCATGCCGCCCTCGGAGATCGAGCAGTTGAGCACGACGTCGGCGCCCTCGAGGAGCGAGGGTATCGAGCCATGCGGGATCGGACCGAGGTGCCGCGCCCACGGCCGGCCCCTGAGCGCCCGCGCGAGCGCCTCGCCCTCGGCGGCTTCGAGCACGGGGCCGACGTAGAGGAGCCGCACGCGCGGCTCGGCGGCGACGACGCGATCGAACGGGCCCAGCGGTCGCCGGGGCGCCTTCACCGGACGGATACCCGCGGGCAGGACGAACAGCAGGCGGTCGGCGGGCAGCCGCCAGCGCGCCTCGAGGTCGAACGGCTCCGCCGCGGCAAAGTGCACCGCCTGCGGGACCGTGACGAGTCGCGCGCGCAGGTCCGGCAGCACGGCCGCCACGTGCTCCCCGATCGACGCGTCGAAGGCGGTCACCGCGGCGGCGCCCTCGAGCACGCGGCGCACCACGGGGGCGTGCTCCGGATCCAGCAGCTCATGGTTGGCGTCGGTCCCCGTCAGGGTGACGACCAGCGGAACCTCGAGCCGGCGGGCCAGACGCAGCGCCAGCGGCCCCGAGCGGTACGCATGGAAGGCGTGGACCAGCACCGGACGCGAGGCTTCGACGGCGGCGGCGACGTCGGCCTCGGCGGTCGCCGAGAGGTCCCACGCCGAAACCCTGAGGCCGCGCTCGCGAAGGCCGGCGACGACGCGCTCGGCGGTGATGGCGTTACCACGGACGGAGGGAAACGCGAACGGCGTCAGGACGGCCACCGGGGGCACGCGCGCAGCATACCCCGCGCGGTCCATCTGTGCCCGCCCGGCCGCCGTGGCGCCACGCGTCAGAGGGTTGCGAGACCGGGACATTGCCCGTAGTATCTCTTTACGTGCTCGAAGCATCTCTTTATATGGGCGAATCATCTCTTTATAATGGTGGCAGATGGGTGAGTGTGGTTCCGGGAGCGCCTCCGAGCTCGAGTGCCGGCAGATCGCCGAGTTGCTTGGCGACTACTTCGATGGATCCCTCCCCAATCATCTCCGCGAGCTGCTGGAGTGGCACATCGACGGATGTCAACCGTGCGTCGCGTTCATCAATACCTACCGCGAAACGATCTCGGTGACGCGCCGCCTGCCCGAGGCTCCGATGCCCGTCGAATTGAAGAAACGTCTCATCGCCTTCGTGAAGTCTGCCCGCGACCCGAGAGAAACCCGCTCCTAACGTAGCCGTAGCACCGGTGCCGTCAGCACCTCGCCGATCTCCGCGACCTCCTCGCCCGCCGCGCGGAACGCCTCGCGCACGCCGCCGGCCCGATCCGGCCGCACCGAGAACAACAGTCCCCCGGACGTCTCCGCCTCCATGAGCATCGAGACGATGACAGCGGGGACGTCGGCCGCGATCTCCAGGCGCGCGCCGAACAACCCTTCCAGGTAACGGCGGTTGCGCTTCATGCCGCCGCTGAAGTGGCCTGCCTCGGCGAGCGCACGCGCGTGCGGCAGGAACGGCAGGCGCGCGGTATCGACGGCGATCCCCGCGCCCGACGCGGAGACCATTTCTCCGGCGTGGCCGAGAAAGCCGAAGCCGGTGATGTCGGTCGCGCCGGTGGCGCCGGCGTCGCGCGCGACGCGCGCGGCCACGCGGTTGAGGCGCAGCATGCTCGCGATGGCGGCGGCGAGCGCGGCGTCCGGCGCGGCGCCGTCCTTGGCGGCGGTGGTGATCACGCCGGTGCCGAGCGCCTTGGAGAGGAAGAGCCGGTCGCCCGGCCGAAGGCCGCCCTTGATCAGCACGCGGTCGGGATGGACGCGGCCCGTGACGCAGAGGCCATACTTGGGCTCGTTGTCGACGACGGTGTGGCCCCCGGCGATGACCCCGCCCGCCTCGGCGACCTTCTCGGCGCCGCCGCGGAAGACCTCGGCCACGATGGCCTTGTCCATCTCCCGCGGGAAGCCCGCGACGGCGAGCGCGAACATCACCTCCCCGCCCATCGCATAGACGTCCGACATCGCGTTGGCCGCGGCGACGGCGCCCCAGGTCCACGCGTCGTCCACCACGGGCGGGAAGAAGTCCACCGTCTCGACGAGCGCCAGGTCGTCGCTGATGCGGTAGACCGCCGCGTCGTCGGCCGCACCGAGTCCGACCATGAGATTGCGCGCCGTCTCCTCCGAGAGGACCGGCCGGCGCAGCACGCTCAGCACCTCCTGGAGATCTCCAGGAGCCATCTTCGACGCTCAGCCGGCGCAGGAGGCGTAGGCGGTGAGGCGGATCTCCTTGCCCGAGGGCGCCGGCCGGCTCATGTCGATTTGGACGGGCGATCGAGGGGCTGGGATTCCAGAAAGTCCAGGAACGCCTGGGCGAGCGGCGAGCGCGTGCGGTCCCGGTGCGTGACGAGGTAGAAGCTGCGCGCGACCTCGAGGTCCTTCACCTTCACGCAGGCGACGAGGCCGGCACGGCACTCGTCGTCCACCGCGCGCCGCGAGATCAGCGCGACGCCGACGCCCGCGCGCACCGCCTGCTTCACCGCCTGCGTCGAGCCCATCTCGCCCACGATGCGGAACGACGCCAGCGTGACGCCGGCCTTCTCCAGCACGTGCTCCACCGCTTCGCGCGACCCGGAGCCGCGCTCGCGCATCACCATCGGCTCCCGTCGCAGCTCGTCGAGCGACACGGTCTTGCGCGACGCCCACGGATGGCCGCCGGGCACCACGATCACCAGCTCGTCGGGCATCAGCTCACGGGACTCGAGCGCGCGCGACGCGGGGCGCGCGCCGACCACCGCGAGCTCGGCGCGTCCCTGCTCCACCCACGCGCCCACCTGCCTCGAGTCGCCGATCAGCAACGAGAGGGAGATGTCGGGGTACTTGGTCTTGAACGTCCCGATGAGCGCGGGCAGCACGTACTCGCCGGGGATCGTGCTCCCGCCGATCACGAGCTCGCCGCTCATCCGGCCCTGGAACTGATCGAGCGCCTGCTGCGCCTCGCGCGCGAGGCCGAGGATGCGCCGCGCGTAGCCGAGCAGCAGCTGGCCCGCGCGCGTCGGGGTGGCGCCGCGCCCGAGCCGGTCGAGCAGCTGCACGCCGAGCTCGTCCTCGAGCGCGCGCACGTGCTCGGAGACGGTGGGCTGCGTGAGGTAGAGCGCCTCGGCGGCGCGCGAGAAGCTGCCGAGCTCGGCGACCTTGGCGAAGACCTCGAGGCGGCGCAGGTCCATCAACAACGAAGGGCCCTGGCGGGCCCTTCGTGGAACTCGTAGGCGGTCACGCCGGCGCTAGTGGCAGCCGCAGCCGCCACCGCCGCAACAGCCGCCGCCACCGCCGGTCGGCGACGGCATGAAGTTGCCGTCGCTCTTCAGTCCGAAGACGGAGAGCTTGCGCGTGATGTCACCGCTCTGGCACATCGGGCAGGCGACCTTCGTCGAGGGACCGTGCACGTACTTCTCGAAATCGTCCCCGCAGCCGCGACACCGGTACTCGTAGATCGGCACCGGTTACTCGCCGCCGCGCTGCACGTAGCTCTTCACGAACTCTTCGGCGTTCTCCTCGAGGATGTCGTCGATCTCGTCAAGGAGCTTGTCGATGTCCTCCTTGATCTTCTTGCCCTTCTTCGCGATCTCGGGACTGGCGGACGCACCGTCGCCGCCGCCCTCGTTGGGCTTGGTCGGCCGTGTTTCCTTCTTTTTTTGCTCTGCCATGTCGGGCCCCTCCATAGGGCTTGCACGCGCGTCGCGCGACAGGTCGTTACCCCGCCACGCCTTCATTCTAACCCCAACCGACACCCCCTCCCCCGCAAGAAGCGTGAATCGCGAGGATCGGGGGTCAGCGCCGGAAGTGCTTGCTCAGGCTCAGCGTCTGGCGCTGGTACGAGGAGGCCAGGCCGACCCCGTAGACCCGCTCGGGCCGGCCGCGGAGCCGCTCGAACCAGACCTTGAAGGACGTCTGGCCGTCGTACACCATGAACGGCACCTCCCGCGCTCGTACCTCCATAACAACCTTCGTGCCGAGAATGCTCCCATCGCCGAACCCGAAGCCGGGGTCGAAGAACCCCGCGTAATGCGTGCGAATCTCCCCCGCGCCGGCGTCGTAGACCACCATCTCCGCCGCGAACTCGGGGGGTACGCGGATGCGCTCTTTGGACACCAGGATGTAGAACCGGTTGGCCTCCAGGATGTAGCCATCGCGGAGCGGCGCCTTGATGGGCTCCCAGAACTCGCTGGGGTCGTAGTGACCGATCCGGGCCAGGTCCACCGCGGGGGGATTGGGATGAGCGCGGTAGCCGATGATGCCGCCGGTCGTCCGGCCGGACAGGTCGATGCCCATGCAGAGCCCGTCGTTGAAGGCGACGCGCTCGACGGGCAGCGGCCGGTCGTCGTCGTCGTAGAGCAGCGGGGTCTCGCGATAGAGCGACGCCAGCCCCGCGTCGGACATCGAGGTCGGCCCCTCGAGCAGACGGAGCTGGTTGAGCGAGGCGCCGGCGTGGACGCGCACCGGAAACGATTGCGGCGAGACCTCGAGGTAGAGCGCGCCGCGATAGCCCGCCTGGATCTCGTCGAAGCGGGGGGTGCCGTCGGTGATGACGCGCGTGAAGACGTCGAGGCGGCCGGTCGTGGACTTCGGATTCGAGCGCCCGCGTACGCCGGCGGGCAGCGCCAGCGACTCGAGCAGCGGCACCAGGTAGACGGAGCCCCGCTGCAGCGTGGCTCCGCCCTCCAGCGCGACGCGGTCGATCACGAGGTCGTTGTTCGTGGCGCCCTCGAGCCGTTCGCGCACGCTCTCGCGATGCGGCAGAAAGCTCGCGCGGAGCTGAAAGGCAACGCGACCCAGACGCAAGTCGAGGCTCGCGGGCTGGAATTGCTCGTCGGCGAACGGGGCCGGCGCCGCGATCCAGCCGTCGCGCACGGCGCCGCGCAGGTCACGATCGGTGAGGACGCCTGCGCTAGACACGAGTGGCGCCGCTCAACGCCGGGCCACGACGGTCGCGCCGGTCGTGTCCACCGCATACGCCCGGGCGCGGCCCTCGACTCCCGCGGCGCGCAACGCGCCTTCCATGGCGCGGCCGACCGCGACGCCGTCGCCCGCGACGAGGGCCAGCAGCGACGGGCCGGCGCCGCTCAGCACGCAGCCGAGCGCGCCGGCGCGACGCGCCGCGCCGGCGACGGCCTCCATCCACGGAAAGAGCGCGCGACGATAGGGCTGGTGCAGCCGGTCGTCGAGGGCGGCGTCGAGCGCGTCGTTTCGCCTCGCCTGCAGTCCCGCGAGCAGGAGGGCGACACGCTGCACGTTGAAGACGGCGTCGGCGTGCGACACGGAGGCCGGAAGCACGGCGCGCGTCTCGGCGGTCGACGCGCTGATCGTCGGCACCAGCACCACCCACGCCAGGCCGTCGGGCACCGGTAGCGCGATCGCGGTGATGCGGCCGTCGGCGGCGGCGGCCGAGACCGTCAGCCCCCCGAGGAGTGCCGCGCAGACATTGTCGGGATGGCCCTCGGCCCGCGCGGCAAGCGCGAGCAATTCGTCGCGCGCCAGCGCGCCTTCTGCGAGCGCGTCGCCCGCCACGAGACCGCCGACCCACGCGGCGGCGCTCGAGCCGAGGCCGCGCGCCGACGGGATGCGATTGACGCAGCGGATCGCGACGCCCTTGAACGGCCGTCCCGCGGCCTCGAAGGCCAGGCGCACGCCACGCGCGACGATGTTGTCGGCGCCCACGGGCAGATTCCCCGCGCCCTCCCCCTCCACCGTCACCGTCACGCCGTCCGCCTCGCTCGCCTCCACGTCGTTGTAGAGCGCCAGGGCGAGACCGAGAGCGTCGAAGCCGGGACCGAGGTTGGCGGACGTCGCGGGGACGCGGACGTGAATGCGCACGTTTACTTCGGAGGGGGCCCAGATGGCCCCCTCCGATGCCTCCCCCAGAGCCGGATTGCGCCGGCGAAGCCGGCGCTCGAAGAGCGCGAGGCCATTCTCGCTAGCATACGGCGCTCGCGCGGGACGCACGCCCCGAGCGCCGCGTTGTCACTGTACTCGGCAGCCTCAATCAGAGGCGCTTGAGGAGCCACTCCGGGGTGATCGAGTTCGCCCAGGAGTTGAGGACGAGGTAATAGTTGGTGAACACGAGCACGCCCACGATCACGAGCAGCACGCCGGCGCCGCGCTCCACGACGGGAATGAAGGGTCGGTAGCGCTTGAAGAACCTCAAGAAGGGCCCCAGCGCCAGCGCCGACAACAGGAAGGGCAGGCCCAGCCCCGCCGAGTACGCGACGAGCAGGCCGACGCCGCGCCCGACCGTCTCCGCCGTGCCGGCGAGCGACAGGATCGCGCCGAGGATCGGCCCCACGCACGGCGTCCAGCCCACGGCGAACGTCACGCCGACGATGAACGAGCCGATGTAGCCCGCCGGCTTTTCCCGGATTTGCAGCGCCGCCGTCCGCCCGAGGAAGCCGATGCGGAGCACGCCGGCGATGTAGAGGCCAAAGAGGATGATGAGCACGCCACCCAGGCGCCGGATCCCGTCGCGATACGTGAAGAGCAGCTGGCCGGCCGCGCTGAACGAGGCGCCCAGCGCGATGAACACCAGCGAGAAGCCGACGACGAAGGCGACCGCGTGCAGCAGCACGCGCCGCCGGGCGTCCGCGCCGAGGTCGGCGGTGAGGTCGCCGACGGACATGCCGGTGATGAACGAGATGTAGGACGGAAACAGCGGCAGCACGCAGGGCGACAGGAACGAGAAGAGTCCCGCGGTGAACGCGACGGCCACGCCGAGCGAGGTGCCCATCAGCGGAGCATCGCCTGGACCAGGCCGTGGGCGGCCGAGTCGTCCCAGGAGCGCGGCCCGAGCGCGACGCCGGCCATCAGGCCTTGCCGGTCGATCACGAAGCTCGAGGGCAGTGCGCGCACGCCGTACTTCTCGGCGACCGCCATCTTGGGATCG
>QHSB01000079.1 GCA_003220335.1 Candidatus Rokuibacteriota bacterium | reverse complement strand
GGTGGTGATACGGCAGGAGGAACCCGCCGGGACCGATACGCATGCGCTCGGTCTGCAGGAGGGCCTGGGCCACCAGCAGATCGGGCGAGGGGTGCGGCTCCCACGGCGCCGTGTGGTGCTCGCCGACCCACGCCTCGCTGAAGCCGAGCTCGTCCGCCCAGCGGAGCTGCTGCAGATCCCACTGGTGCCCGTCGTACAGGGCGCGCTCGGGCGGATGCGAGGGCATCGTGAACAGTCCATAATCCATGCGGGCCTCCTTCGACTGCGCGGGCGTCTTGCGGCCGGCCGCGGGAGGCTTATCCTATCGCAACTGCGGATCAGCATGACGACTCCCATAACCGACGCGCCGGTGCCTGCCGCCCAGAAGTGGGCCATCACGCTCACGGTCATGGTGGTGGCCTTCATGCAGATCCTCGACACCAGCGTCACCAACGTCATCCTGCCGCACCTGCAGGGGTCGATGTCCGCGGGCCTGGACGAGGTCTCGTGGGTGATCACCTCGTACCTCGCGGCCAACGCCGTGATCATCCCCGCCACGGGGTGGCTGGCGGGATTGTTCGGGCGCAAGCGGTTCTTCCTGATCTGCGCCACGCTCTTCGTGGTCAGCTCGTTCCTCTCCGGTATCGCGCCCAATCTCACCACGCTGATCGTGGCCCGCATCTTCCAGGGCCTCGGCGGCGGGCCGATCATCCCGCTCTCGCAGGCGATCCTCTGGGAGATCTTTCCCTTCCACCAGCGCGGTCTCGCGATGGCGATCTGGGGCGTCGGCTTCATCCTCGGGCCGATCCTGGGACCGACGGTCGGCGGCTACCTGGCCGACGAGTGGTCGTGGCGCTGGATCTTCTACATCAACCTGCCCGTCGGGATCCTCGGCTTCCTCATGGCCAGCGCGTTCCTGTTCGACCCGCCGTATCTGCGCCGCGCGGCGCGGATCGACTGGTGGGGCCTGGGCCTGATGGTCGTGGGCTTCGCGTGCCTGCAGCTCGTGCTGGACCGCGGCGAGCGCGAGGAGTGGTTCGACTCGCCGAGGATCGTCGCGATGACCATCGTCGCCGTCTGCGCGCTCGCCGGCTTCCTGATCCGCGAGCTCACGACCAGCGATCCGGTCGTCGACCTCACCGCGTTCTCCGACCGCAACTTCGCCACCGGCGTCACGCTGATCTCGGTGGTGGGCTTCGGCATGTTCTCGGGCATGCTGCTCGTCGCCGTCTTCACGCAGCAGCTCCTCGGCTACGATGCGTGGACCTCGGGCCTGGTGCTGGCGCCGGGCGGCCTCGGCAACATCTGCTCGCTCTTCGCCTCGGGAATCGTGACGCGGGTCGACCAGCGCTTCATGCTGGGGTTCGGCTGCCTGCTCAACGCCGTCAGCCTCTACATGATGACCTCGCTCACGCTGGGGATGGACTACTGGGCCCTGGCCCTGCCGCGCTTCATTCAGGGGTTCGCGGTGGGCTTCATCTTCGTGCCGCTGTCCACGCTGACCCTGGCCACCGTGCGGCGCGACAAGCTCGTCAACGCCACCGCCGTGTACGGCATGATGCGCAACGTCGGCGGCAGCGTGGGCATCGCCGTGGTCACGACACTGCTCGCCCAGCGCAGCCAGTTCCACCAGTCCACGCTCGTCAGCCACATCACGGCGTGGGACTGGGAGACGCGCCTGCGACTGACGCGCTGGGCGCGCCACTTCGTGACCCAGGGCAGCGACACCTTCACCGCCGACCGTCAGGCGGTGGCCATGCTCTATCGCGAGACGGTCTCGCAGGCGCAGCTGCTGGCCTACGCGGACGACTTCTGGCTGCTGGCCATGATGTTCGCGGCGGTGCCGCTGGTCCTGCCGTTCATGCGCCGCATCCGGCTGGAGCCGACGTCGCCGGCGACGGCGGCGGCCACCGAGCGCGCGGCCGCGCACGTCGCGGAGGAAGGCGCCGTCTGAGTCAGCGCTTCGCCTCCAGCTCGGCCCAGCGCGCGTAAAGCCGGTCCACGTCCGCGCGCGCGGCCTCGAGCGCCGCGTAGCGCTGCTGGAGCGCCGTCGGGTCGGAGGCGATCGCGGGATCTTCGACCGCGCGCTGGCACGCCTCCAGGGTGCGCTCGGCGGCCAGGATCGTCCGCTCCATGCCGTCCCACTCGCGCTGCTCGCGGTACCCGAGCCGCTTCGGCCGCTGCCGCTCGCGCTCGGACGCCGCCGGCGCCGCCTTGCTCGGCGCCGGCGGGGCCGCGCGTCGGGCGGCTTCCCACTGCGCATAATCGGCGAACGTCGCCGTCCCGCCCGCGCCGTCGAGGGCCAGGATGACCGTGGACACGCGCTCCAGCATGAAGCGGTCGTGGGTGACGAGGACGAGGCCGCCGTCGAACTCGGCGAGGCTGTCCTCGAGGACTTCGAGGGTCGGGATGTCGAGGTCGTTGGTGGGCTCGTCGAGGATGAGCAGGTCGGCGGGCTCGCGCATCAGGCGCGCGACGAGGATGCGGGCCTGCTCACCGCCCGACAGGCGGCCCACGGGCACCTCGAGCTGTTCGGGTCGGAACAGGAAGCGCCTGGCCCAGGACGCGACGTGGATGCTGCGGCCCTGCCACGTGACCGCGTCGCCCTCGGGCGCGAGCGCGCGGCGCAGGCTCTCGGTGGGATCGAGGCCGCTGCGCGCCTGCTCGAACCGCACGATCCTCAGCTGATCGGCGCGCTCGATCTCACCCGCGTCGGGTGGCAGCGCTCCCGCCAGGAGATTGAGCAGCGTCGTCTTGCCGCTGCCGTTCGGGCCGATCAGGCCGACGCGCGTGCCGGGCGTGATGACGAGGTCGAGGTCGCTGACCAGACGCCGGCCGCCGAGCGACTTCGTCAGGCCCCGCGCGACCAGCAGCCGGCGCGTCCGGCGTTGCGACGACACGAAGTCGATGCCCGCGGTGGCCGTGACCCCGCGCGCGCGGCGGTCCTGCAGCTCGTCGATGAGCCGGGCCGCCTCCTTGATCCGTCCCTTGGCCTTGGTCGAGCGTGCCTTGGCGCCCCGGCGCAGCCACTCGATCTCGCGGCGCACGGTATTGGCCAGCGATTCCTGGTAGGCCGCCTGCCCGCGCAGAAACTCGTCGCGCCGCGCCAGGAAGTCGCTTCGGTCAGGACGCCTTCCAGCCAGAGAATGCCTTCCACGTCGAGATGATTGGTAGGCTCGTCCATCAAGAGGACATCGGGCGCGGCCGCCAGCTCGCGCGCGATGGCGAGCCGCTTCTTCCAGCCGCCCGACAGCGTATCGACCTCCGCGTGCGCGTCCGTGAACCCGGCGCGGCCGAGTGCCTGCGCGACTCGGCCGGGCCGGTCCTCCTCGTCGACGCCGTCCAGCGCCGCCCTCACGACGTCGTCGACCGTGCCGCCGCCGACGAAGACGGGGTCCTGGGGCACGTAGCCGACACGAACGCCGCCGCGAACCGAGCGGGTACCGGCGTCGGGCGTCGTGACGCCGGCGAGAATCTTCAGCAGCGTCGACTTGCCGGAGCCATTGGGACCGACGAGGCCCGCCTGGTCGCCTTCGAACAGTCCGAACGTCAGACCGTCGAAGAGCGACCGGGTTCCGAAGGCCTTGCTGATGGCCTCACAGCTGAGCAGGAGCGGGCGGGGCATCCGACGCTACTTCTTCTCCTTCTTCGGCTTCTTCTTCTCCTTGCGCATGCCTTTGCCTTTGGCCATGGGCTCACCTCCTCTCGTCGAGCTCTCCGCTGATTATAGCCACGGCATCGCCACGGCTGAAGAGAGAAGGCGGGCGAGATGCCCGCCTTCCGGGGGCGCGGCTACGGCTGGGTGCTGGCGAGGCTCACTCCCGTGACGCGGAACGTGCCGTTGTCTTCCTTCAGATCGACCATGGCCGGTCCGCGCATCTCCTTGTCGCCCATCTTGAACGCCATCTCGTCGACCTTGACGCCCGTGACCTTGCCATCGGTGCGAACCGTGGAGAGTCCGCGGAACGGCAGGGTCAGCTGCACGTCGGACTTGTGGGTGGCCGGCGCCAGCGTGTAGACGCCGGGCCCGACCTTGACCGTGACCGTGTCCGCGGTGACGGCCTTCATCTCGTCCCACTTCTCACCGCCCCAGCTCATCAGGAACGTCTGCGCCGCCTGGATCTGCGGCGGCGGCCCCGCCGGCTGTTGCGCGTGGGCCACGAGCGGCGCGACACCAATGCTGAGAGCGAGACTCACGAAGATCGCAGCCCGTCCCATCCTCATGGATTGCCTCCCGGAGGTCGGCGTTCGCCTCCGGCGCTCCGGAGGCTGCAACGAGTCTGCCGCGTCTCGGCGCGCCGGCGTCGAGCCGGAACTAGCTGCCAACGCAAGCTTCTGCCGCGCCCGCGGTGGCGGTCTCCGACGGCGAGGTGGGCGAAGCGGCACGTACGTGACACGTGGCTGACGCGCGCAACCCTCAGGGCGCGACCGCGGCCTCGGCCTCGTAGAGGTAGCACGCCACCTCGTGCGTCGCGCCCACCTGGCGGAGCGCGGGCGGCGCCTCCGCGCAGCGCGGCATCGCGAACGCGCAACGCGTGCGGAACCGGCAGCCGGACGGCGGATCGATCGGGTTCGGCGGATCGCCGGCGAGCGGGGGGCGCTCCATGCGGCGGTCGGGGTCCAGGCTCGGCGCCGACGCGAAGAGCGCCTGGGTGTAGGGATGCTTCGGCGACCGCGCGAGCGCGTCGGCGGTGCCGGTCTCCACGACCTCGCCCAGGTACATGACGAGGACGCGGCCGCTCACGTACTCGATCACGTTGAGGTCGTGGGAGATGAACACGTAGGTCAGCGCGCGCTCCGCCTTGAGCTCCTGCAGGAGATTCAGCACCTGCGCCTGCACCGACTTGTCGAGGGCGGACACCGGCTCGTCGAGGACCAGGAGCCGGGGATCGAGCACGAGGGCGCGCGCGATGTTGACGCGCTGGCGCTGGCCGCCGCTCAGCTCGTGCGCGTAGCGGCGGGCGTAGAGACGCGGGTCGAGGCCGACGCGGCCCAGCATCGCGCGCGCCCGCTCGCGCGCCTCGGCGCGCGGCGTGCCGTGCACGAGCAGGCTGAAGGCGACGGCGTCCTCGATGGTCAGGCGGGGATTCAGCGACGCGTACGGGTCCTGGAAGACCAGCTGCATATCGCGGCGCAGCCGCTTCATGCGCGGCGGCGACGCGCCCCGCACGTCCTCGCCGGCGAACCGCACGGTGCCGGCGTCGGGCTCGATCAGACGCAGGATCAGCCGCGCCAGCGTCGATTTGCCGCAGCCGGACTCGCCGACGATCCCGAGGGTCTCGGCCGGATAGACGTCGAACGAGACGTCGTCGACCGCGCGCACCCAGGCATGGATGCGCTGGAGCACGCCGCCCCGCAGCGGGAAGTGCTTGCGCAGGCGCAGCACCTCGAGCAGCGGCGGCGTGCCGTTGGCCGTGCTCACGCGCGGATCTCCATCGCGTCGCGCAGCCCGTCGGACAGGAGGTTGAAGGCCATCGACGTCACGAAGATCGCGAGCCCGGGCAGCGCGGGCACCACCGCGTTCACGTAGATCGACTGGCGCAGCGTGTTGAGCATCAGGCCCCACTCCGCGGCCGGCGGCGTGACGCCGAGCCCGAGGAAGGACAGCCCGGCGGCGAGGATGATCGAGAGCGACACCTGGGTGCTGGCGAAGACGAGGATGGGGCCGAGCACGTTGGCCAGCAGGTGATGCCGCACGATCGCGCGCACGCCGGCGCCGCTGGCGCGGGCGGCCGCGATGTACTCGAGGCTCTTCACCTGCACGGTGGCGGACTCCGCCACGCGCACGACGCGCGGCACGAAGACGATCGAGAGCGAGATCAGCGTGTTGGGCAGCCCGGGGCCGAGCGCGCCCGAGATGGCGATGGCGAGCAGCACGGCCGGGAAGGCGTAGAAGATGTCCATGGTGCGCATGACGAGCGTGTTCGTCAGGCCGCCGACGTAGCCGGCGAGCACGCCGAGGCCGGTGCCCAGCACGAAGCCGATCACGACCGGCGTGAGCGCGGCGACGAGGGTCATGCGGCCGCCCCACAGCAGGCGGCTCAGCATGTCGCGGCCCTGCTCGTCCGTGCCCAGGAGATGGGCCGGCGCGCCGACGGGCGCCAGCCGGAGCCGGATCGAGCCGGCGTTCGGGTCGTAGGGCGCGAGCCACGGCGCCAGCACGGCCGAGAGCACGATGAGGACGAGGACGGCGCCGGCGACCAGCGTGGCCGGATCGCGTGCGAGCCGCCACGCGACCGTCCGCCAGTACGACATCGGCGCGGTGACGCGGGCGGCGAGCTCGTCCGGCCGCGCGGTGGTGATGGCCATCAGTGCCGCGCGATCCGCGGATCGACCACCGTCTGCAGCAGATCGACGGCGAGGTTGAGCAGCACGAAGAACGTCGCGAGGACCAGGATCACGCCCTGGAGCACCGGAATGTCCCGCTGGAAGATGGCGAGATTCAGCAGGTAGCCGGTCCCCGGCCACGAGAACACCGCCTCCACCAGCACCGAGCCGCCGAGCTGGAACCCGAACTGCAGGCCGAGCACCGTGAGGATCTGCGGGGCGGCGTTCTTGACGACGTGCGCGAACACGCGCCGCGCGGCCAGCCCCTTGGCGCGCAGGGCCAGCACGAACTCCTGGTTGAGGATGTCCAGCGCGGCCGAGCGCACGACGCGCGTGATCACGCCGAGCGGGATGAGCGCGAGCGCCACCGTGGGCAGCGTGATGTGGCGCAGGTAGGGAAGCACGCCGGGGTCGTCGGCCGCACCCATGGCGGGCAGCCAGTTGAGCTGCACGGAGAAGATGATGATGAGGATGATGCGACGACAGCGCGAGCACCAGGCTGTTGGCGAGCGCGTCGCGCACGTCGAGGATCACCGCGCGACGGGTGGCGATCGACTTGCCGAGATCCCCCTGCGCCACGCGGCCGAGCCAGACCAGGTACTGCACCGCCAGCGGCTTGTCGAAGCCGTACGCGCGCTTGGTGGCCTCGATCTCCGCCTGGCTGGACTCGGCCGGCATCACCGCCGCGATCGGGTCGCCGGGGGCCAGGTGCACCATCGCGAAGACGATGATGCTGGCCCCGAGCAGCGTCGGGATCGCGAGCAGGAGACGCCGGCCGGCGTAGGTCCACACGACCCG
>QHSB01000078.1 GCA_003220335.1 Candidatus Rokuibacteriota bacterium | reverse complement strand
GCTATGCGGCCACGCGAGGCGACGCGCTCGTCAGGACCGACCTCTGCGCCGAAGCCATCCGGCTCGCGCGCCTCGTGCGAGCCTTGATGGCACCGCCGCCGCCGGAGGCGACGGCGCTCCTCGCTCTCATGCTGCTGCACGATTCGCGGCGCGACGCCCGGCTCGACGATGCGGGCGACCTCGTCCTGCTCGAAGCGCAGGATCGGCGCCGCTGGAATGGCAAGCAGATCGCCGAGGCGCTGCCGCTCGTCGAGGAGGCGCTGCGCGGCGGCCCCGGTGCCTTCGCACTCCAGGCGGCGATCGCGGCCCTGCACTGTCAGGCGACGCGGGCCAAAGATACGGACTGGCCCCAGATCGTCCGGCTCTATGATGTCCTTGAGCGCCTGCAGCCCTCTCCCATCGTGTCCCTGAACCGCGCGGCGGCGGTGGCCATGGTGGACGGTCCCCGGCCGGCCCTCGCCCTCATCGACGCGCTCGCCGGCGATCTCGACCGCTATTATCTGCTGCATGCCGCGCGCGCCGATCTGCTGCGCCGGCTGGGATCGCCGGCGGAAGCGGCCAAGAGCTACGCGCGAGCGCTGGCGCTGGTCACGAACGACGCCGAGCGCCGATTCCTCGAGCGGCGCCTGCGCGACGTCCAGTCCGATAAAGCTTGAGTCCCCACGTCGGACTTTGTTTGTATGGGAGGTATGAAGAGCAGCCCTCCCGCCCCGAAGCCGAAGCCGGCGGCCCCGCCGCCGAGAACGACGCTCACCGCCGTCGAGATGGGCGCACGCCAGCGCGAGATCTCCGTCTCCGAGTTCTTCACCAAGAACCGGCACCTCCTGGGCTTCGACAATCCGCGCAAGGCGCTGCTCACCTGCGTCAAGGAGGCCGTCGACAACGCGCTGGACGCCTGCGAGGAAGCCGGGATCCTGCCTGACGTCGCCGTCAAGCTGGAGGCCGTCGCCAACGGGGGCGCGGCGCCGCCGCCGAGCCAGGCCACCCGGTTTCGCATCACCATCACCGACAACGGCCCCGGCATCGTCCGCCAGCAGATTCCGCCGATCTTCGCGAAGCTGCTGTACGGCTCCAAGTTCCATCGGCTGCGCATGAGCCGGGGGCAGCAGGGCATCGGCATCTCGGCGGCCGGTATGTACGCGCAGCTCACGACGGGCAAGCCCGTCCAGATCACCTCCCGCACCGGCGCGCGGGCGCCCGCCCATTACTTCGAGGTGCAGATCGACACCAAGAAGAACGAGCCGCGCATCCTCGAGAAGAAGCAGATCGCCTGGGAGTCGCCGCGCGGGACGCAGGTCGCCATGGAAATCGAGGGCCGCTATCAGAAGGGGCGCGCCTCCGTCGACGAGTACCTCGAGCAGACGATCATCGCGAATCCGCACGTCAAGCTGACGTACGTCACCCCGGAAGGCGAGACGAAGGAGTATCCACGGACCTACGAGCAGCTCCCGCCGTCGCCGCGCGAGATCAAGCCGCATCCCTATGGCATCGAGCTCGGGATGCTGCTCAAGATGGCGCAGGACACGAAGAGCCATTCGCTCTCGGGCTTTCTCTCGAGCGATTTCAGCCGGGTCTCGCCCCCCGTCGCCGCCGAGATCTGCAAGACGGCAGGGCTCTCGCCCAACGCGCGGCCCCGCGACGTGCACGGCCAGGCCGCCGAGAACCTCTACAAGGCGATTCAGTCCACCAAGATCATGGCGCCGCCGACCAACTGCCTCTCGCCCATCGGCGAGCGGGCGCTCCTCGCCGGTCTGTATCGGCAGATCAAGGGCGAGTTCTACACGGCGGTGACGCGGCCCCCGTCCGTCTACCGCGGCAACCCGTTCGTGATCGAGGCGGGGCTGGCCTTCGGGCGAGCACCGGAGCAGGGCGAGCCGGCGCAGCCCAAGAAGGCGATCCCGCTCGCCGAGGGCGAGGACGACCAGGACGACCACGAGCTGGCGCGCGTCATCCGCTACGCGAACCGCGTGCCGCTCCTGTATCAGCCGTCTGCGTGCGCCGTCACCACGGCCGTGCTCGACACCACCTGGCGCAACTACGGCGTGGCGCAGTCGCGCGGCTCGCTTCCCGCCGGTCCGATGGTGATCTTCGTCCACATGGCTTCGGTGTGGGTGCCCTTCACCAGCGAATCGAAGGAAGCCATCGCCGAGTACGACGAGATCCACAAGGAGATCACCCTGGCCCTGCGCGAATGCGGCCGGCGGCTGGGCGCGTTCCTCCGACGGCGCGAGCGGGCGCACAGCGAGTTCCGCCGGCGTAACATCTTCGAGCTCTACATCGAGGAGATCGTCCAGTCGTGCAACCGGCTCAAGGGCGGTCGACTCGCCACCGCGAAGCTGAAGGACCAGCTCCTGAAGATGGCCACGAAGATCACCGGAGGCGGCAAGACCGACGAGCTCCTCGGAAAGAACGGCAGCGGTCCCGAAGGCCTGCCGCATTCGATCATCGTCACGCCGGAGGGTGTCGAAGCGCACGGCGCGCACGCCCGCACGAAAGCGTAGGACGTAGCGATGGCCAAGAAGCCTCGCAAGCCGACCGCGGTCGAGAAGAAGCTCGTCGGTGTGGCGGACCTCGTGATCGACGCCGCCGCGCGGCGCAGGGATCCGACCATCGCGATCCCGGTGCGCGCGCTGTCGAACGTGAACTTCAACGAGCGCAAGGGCCTGATCGAGATGGGCAAGCGGAAACAGGCCCGGTCGTTCTTCAACGTGGCGATGGCCAAGAAGTTCATGCAGACCGTCCTCGTCGCCGACGCCCTCTCCGAGCTCCAGCGCGCGAACCTCACCACCTCGCTCCGCGAGATCTATTACCGGACGAAGCACACCATCAAGGACTCGCACGAGAACACGCTCGACACGCAGGATGAGTCCGACCCGATCATCGAGGACCTCGAGGTGACCCTGACCGCGCTCCGCGAGGAGCTGCACGTGCGCGCGGAGAACGCCGGCTCCATCGTGGGGCCGGTGGTGTTCGTGGACGACGGCGATCGCGTGGACTGCACGCGGCTCGGCAAGGGCGGGTACTCCGTGCCCTCCATCGTCGAGCCCGAGTATCTGCAGATCGCCCGGCGCACCGCGGATTTCGTCCTTCTCGTCGAGAAGGGCACGCAGTGGAACCGGCTCTCCGAGGACAAGTTCTGGCGCCGGTACAATTGCGTTCTCCTCACCGGCAACGGGCAGCCGCCCCGCGGCGTCCGGCGCCTGGCGCGGCGGCTGCACGAGGAGAAGGCGCTCCCCGTCTACGTCCTCGTGGACAACGACCCGTGGGGCTACTACATCTACTCGGTCATCAAGCAGGGCTCGATCAATCTCGCCTTCGAGAGCCAGCGCATGGCCATCCCCAAGGCCAAGTTCATCGGGCTGTCGAGCGCGGATCCCGAATCGTACGGGCTCCCGCGCAACGTGGGCATCAAGCTCAACGACAAGGACACCGCGCGCGCCCGCGAGCTGCTCGCCTACACGTGGTTCCAGAAGAAGCCCTGGCAGGAGGAGATCAAGCGGATGCTCGCCAGCGGGCTCAAGTACGAGCTGGACGCCCTCGCGAACAAGGACTTCCAGTACCTCACCAAGAAGTACCTGCCCCGCAAGCTCAAGGAGAAGGACTGGCTGGACTAGACGCGAGTCGGGCGCTGCCTCAATCGGCGCGGCGGATTTGACACAGATACGCGCGGTGAGGGACCGAGCCGCTGACCGGATCGATCGCCGCGTTGCCGATGATGAGGTTGAGGTTGGCGCCTTCCGGGCCGAACGGGTCGTAGCCGGGCTCGCCGATCTCAGGGCACGCCTGCCACCAACCGTGCTGCCCGCAGACGACGTTCGGCTCCAGACTCTCGTTCAGCTGGGCTCGCGCGCGGATGCCGCCTTCCGGCGTCTCGACCGTCACCCAGTCGCCGGCGCGAATGCCGCGCGCGGCGGCCGCGACGGGGCTGAGCTCAACCTCCGGGTCCCGGGCACGTCGGCGCAGGCTCGGGAGCGCGCGATGCTGGCTCTCGCAGAATTGCGTGGACTTCGCGCAGGTCAGGATCAGGGGATAGCGCCCGGTCAAGTCCGGGCGCGAGACAGGACCGATCAACGGCTCGACGTGATCTGGCAGCGGCGGGTAGCCGTGCTCCAGGAACGTCTCGGAGTACAGCTCGATCTTGCGCGTCGGCGTCGCGAAGCCGTTCGAAACTCCGTCCTTCTCCTCGGCGTACTTGCGGTAGCGCGTCTGGAGCGGGACCCGCACCCCGCCCGGGCTCGCGCGGAGCGCCTCGAGCGACACGCCGGACGGGCCGAGCTGGCACCGGTAGGCCGCTTCCACATCGCCGTTCCAGAAGTGAGCGCCGAGACCGAGGCGACAGGCGAGGTCGAATACGATGTCGGTATCCGATCGGGCCTCGCCGCGCGGCTCGACCACCTTCCGTCGTAACTGCACGAGCGACTGCGCCGCCGGGCTCACCTCGAAGCCGATCTTGAGGCCTTCCCGCTCGAACGGGGTTGCGACCGGCAGCACGATGTCGGCGAGCTCGGCGGTCGGGTTCATGAACAGGTCCGCGTGGACGTAGAAGTCGAGTGCCTTCAGGGCCTCCCGCCCTCGTCGGACGTCGGCATGGGCGAGGAGCAGGTTGGCCCCGAATCCGACCAATCCCCTCACCGCATACGGTCGCTGCTCGAGGATGGCGCCGTACACCTCGTCCGTGGTGACCCACCCCCAGCGTGACGGGCCCAGCGGCCGATCGGCCAGCCCGAGCGACCGGGCGCGCTGCTCCGCCGACAACAGCTCCTCGCCGGCGACGTTGCCGGTGGGCACGACCGGGAATTCGACGCTGCCGCCGCGGGCATCGAAGCTACCGGTCAGGGCGTAGAGGAACGAGATCGCGCGAAAGATCTGGGTGGCATTGCTCTGCTGCTCGACGCCGCTCCACGCGTAGTACGCGACGGGCCGCGATTGCCAGAGCAGCCGGGCGGCGCTCTCGACGTCGTCCCGCCCGACCCCACAGATCGCCTCGACCGCCTCGGGGGAGTAGCGACGACAGACCTCGACGGATAACTCGAAGGCGGGCCGACAGACGACCTCGCCTTGCTCCGTGCTGATCTTGTGCTCGCCGAAGAGCGTCGGCTCGGCGCCGTCCGGCTCATAGCGTCTGCGCGCCGGGTCGTAGATGAGCGGCCGTCCCGTGGCCGCGTTCCAGGCCACGTATCGCCGCGCGCTCCCCTCGGGCGACAGGTCGCGCTCGGTGAGCAATCGCCCATTGTCCGAGCGGACCAGGAGCGGGCCATTCGTCCAGTCGCGGACGAAGGCGTGGTCGTACCAGCCGCGCTCGATCATCACGTTGGCGATTCCGAGAGCCAGCGCTCCGTCGCTGCCCGGACGCACCCGTAGCCAGACGTCGGCCTTGCTGGCCAGCCCGGTGCGGCGCGGATCGACGACGATGAGGCGGGCACCGCGCCGGAGCGCCGCCACCGTTGCGGTCGCGTGGGCCAGGCGGGCGAGGCTCGGATTGTAACCCCAGAGCAAGATGCAGGCGGCGTTCTCGAGATCCGGCATCGTGCCTCCCGCGACACCATTGCCGATACCGAAGGTGTAGCGGGTCGCATAGATGCGACCCCAGCCGCACAGCTCCATCGACCCGCACAGGTTCGGGCTGCCGAAGGCGCGCATCAACCGCAGAATCCAGACCGAAGAATCCGCGATGGCGGACGTCGACCCGGAGACCTGGCTGAACACCACGCTCTCCGGACCGTGGCGCTCCGCGAGGTGCCGGAGCCTGGTCGCCGTCAGCTCCAGCGCCTCGTGCCAGCTGATGCGCTGCCAGCCGGGGTCCGGATCGCCCTTCGGGCGTGTCCGTTTCAGTGGATAGAGCAGCCGGTCGGAATGGTAGACGAGTTCCGGCGCCGCCCGTCCCTTCGCGCAGAGAGCCTGGCCGGTAGGATGCGACGGATCCGGTTCCAGGGCGACAAAGCGGCCGTGTTCGACCACGGCGATCGAGCCACACCGTGAGACACAGAGCGCGCAATATCCTCGAACGCGCTCGGTGCCCCCCTGGTTCGCCAGCATGGTGATGCCTCCTGCTCGGGCAGTCTAACGGGCGCGGTCTCAATCGGCTACGGGCGATTCTCCGCCTCGCGCTCGCCGGCGTTCCGGTCTCGCCGAGGTCCGCGCGAGCCACAGGTCGTAGAGGTCGTGGCGAACAATCCCACCCTCGAATCGGGATTCGATGAGATCGGGATTCGATGAGGTCAGCGACGCATGCGAGGAAGCCGCGACGGGTCGGGGTCGGGGTCCCAATGTGCGTGGCATGATTGGCTTTCTGCGAAAAACAGATCGTCGCCATGACCAACACCCCAATGAGTTTCAACGATCGCCAGCGCGCCGCCCGGGTGCAACGCCTCCGCGCACTTCTGTACTCGTCGGACGGGATCGAGCCAATGAAAGGCGGTCGCGGCCACGACCAGGTCGAATGGCACTTCTGGAAGTACCCACTCGTCGAAGTCGGCGACGACAACTTCAGCATGTTCGAAGGGCGCAAGCTTCCGGCGGGCGATCTCGGCGAGGCTCGAACCAAGCTCGACGGCCACGACTGACAGTCCGCGCTCCGCCAATGGAACGGTCAGTTGACCGGTGCCGGAACCAATCTCCAAGACCCGGCATCTCTTATCTAGGTCTGTCAGGGCCACGAGGTCGTCGATCAGACGCTGCGGATAACCAGGTCGCGCTCTGTCATAGAGCTCCGCTACCTCATCGAACGATTCTCGTCGACGAATGTGGCGGTGAGTGCTCATCGAACCCTGTCCGTTCTCATCCGCTCGAAACCCTGCGGCGCCAAGAAGTTCCTCGAGCTCCATCGACGATCTCATGACTTAACCTCCGGGCGCGGGGCCGACTCCTCCCCCCAGGCACTGGCCGAGAAAGACCTCGACCTCCCGGTAATGACGAATGAGGTTACGCCAGTTCCCGTAGGCGCGAAGGTGCCCCTCGTCGGGCAAGATCACGAAGCGCACGTCCTTGCCCTCGCGCTGCAACGCCTCCACCATCTGCTCCGACTCCCGCAGCCTCACCCGTTGATCGTTCGCGCCGTGGATGATCAGGATCGGCCGCCGTGCATCCCGGGCACGGAAAAGCGGTGATCTCGCCTCGAGCCGCGCGCGGTCCTCGGGGCGACTCGGGTCGCCGACGTACTTGTAAAACAGCGGCATCCAGAGCTTCCAGTGCGGCGGTGCGTTCTCGAGAAGGGTGACGAGATTGGACATGCCGACCGAGGAGACGCCGCACGCGAACACGTCGGGTGTGAACGTCATGCCGACCAGCGCCGAGTAGCCACCGTAGCTGCCGCCGTAAATCGCCACGCGCGCGGGATCGGCGATGCCCGCCGCCACGGCCCAGCGCACGCCGTCGATCAGATCGTCGTGCATCTTCCCCGCATATTCGCCCACCGCCAGCTCCTTGAACCGCCGGCCATAGCCCGTTGAACCTCGGTAGTTGACCTGGAGCACCGCGTAACCACGGTTGGCGAGGAGCTGGATCGGCGAACTATAGCCCCAGCTATCGCGGGCCCAGTGCCCGCCGTGCACGTGGAGCACCAGTGGCCCCGGCGCGCGGTAACCCGGGGGCCGCGTGAGGTACGCGTGCAAGCGCAGGCCGTCGCGCGCCTGGATGATCACGGGTTCAGTGGTCCCGAGCTGATCGGCGAAGGCCATCGATTCCGAGCGGCCCAGGGGGACGGGGTCACGGCCCGGCTCGACCAGGAAGTGCTCGGAACCCCGCTCGGTGAAGATCTCGACCGTTGCGCGGCGGCCATGGTCGTCGAGGCTCAGGATCCTGAGGCCGAACGAAGAGGGCCGCGCCAGGGGCGCGACCGCCGCCGCCAGCTCGGGACGGAAGAAGTGCCACACGGGATAGTCCGGCACGGCGAACGCCGCCACCGGCTGTCCCGTGACCCTGTCGACCGTCACCCAGTCAACGTCGACGTCCCGATGCTCATGGACCATCGTCTCCGCGCCCGTCACGATGTCGACGCGAACGAGGGCGCGACGATCGCGGCCACGGCTCGAGGTCAGCCAGAGGCCGGCGCCGTCCGATGTGACACCGAGCAGTCGCGTGTCGAACTCCTCGATGTCAAACGTCTGCAGCCGCGCCCATTCTGCTGCTCGCGCGACCTCGAGGTCGAGCCGGGTCGGGCCCGTCTGGCGCAGGCGGGCGCGCGGCCGGCCGGCGACGTCCGTCAGCCAGGTCGTCACGTCGCCGGGGTTTTCAGCCAACAGCGTCGCCTCCCGCGTCGCGAGGCTCACGCGATACAGGTCGAACACGGTGAGGTCGCGCCGGTTGGAGGCGATGACGACGTGGTCTGGGTCGCCGTGGACGATCCTGTGCACCCACGAGGTGGCCCCCTCCCACGGCGTGAGGTCTACCGGACGCTCGTCCGGCGAGTCGACCGACATCAGGTAGACGTGGTGGCGCTCGTCGCCGTCCCGGTCCTGGATGTACAGGACACGGCGGCTGTCGGCCGCCCAGTCGAAACCGAAGACCGAGCGCGGCGAGTGCGTGTCGAGGATGCCGGAGTCGCGTTCGCCGACCGTCCGGAAGAAGACGGTCATGCGGCTCTTGTGCGAGCCGATCCAGCCGACCCGCGCCCCGTCAGGCGAGATCTTGTAGCCCCAGTTCGTCTCACGGTTGCCAAAGAACTTCCAGAGCGGCAACAGCGATGGCGGCCCGCCGGGCGTCGACGCGGGAAGGGGGACAGGGGCGCGGGCATGGTCGGCGGTGTCAGTGGCCGTTGAGCAACCGGCAAGGAGCACTTGGACCAGCGCGATGATCAGGGTTGTGCGTGACGCCATCGTCGTTCCCCTAAGCGGTTAGCCTCGGAGCGCACGGCTCCGTACCTCGTCGATCCCGCCCGTGAAATAGAAGGCATCTTCGGGGATGTCATCGTGAGCGCCGTCCAAGATCTCACGGCACGCTCGGAGCGCGTCGGTCACGCTGACCGTGACGCCCGGACGGTGCGTATACGGCTCAGTGCAAAAGAATGGCTGGGCGAAGAAGCGCTGGAGCTTCCGCGCGCGAGCGATGGTCAGGGCCTCGGCGTCAGGCGCTGCGGACGCCAGCACGGCCAGGGCTTGTCGGGTCCTGTCCGCGATTTCGACATGCTCGCGGCCGAGGGCGGATGACTCGAGCAGTCGAGAGCGCGACAACAGTGGGTCGACCGCCGGATAGATTCCAAGATGACCGAGGGCCGCCGAGAGACGGATGACGACATCGACCCCTGTCAGAGTTGAGAGGCTCTCGGGCGTCCACGGGCCGTCCTCGCCGCGAAAGAGGAAGGTCTGCACCGCGCCGACCGTGCCATCGCTGTACCCCTCTCTCTCGCGCATCTCCGCGTGGGTCATCCCTCGTCCGCTCGGCATGAACGTGAACATCGAGACTCGCTCGGTGCCGCCGCTCAACCGGCGGACGAGCTCCTCCA
>QHSB01000077.1 GCA_003220335.1 Candidatus Rokuibacteriota bacterium | reverse complement strand
ACGTCACCTACAAGGCCGAGGAGATCGAGTACATCGTCGCCGACGCGAAGCCGGCGGCGGTGATCACGGCCGCCCCCGTCGCGGGCAACCTGCCGATGCGCGACCGGCTGCCGTCGGTGCGCCACCTGCTCGACGCCAAGGACCTCGCCTCGCTGCGCGGGGCCCCGAGGCCCGCCCTGGACGTCGACCGCGAGGCGACGGCGGCCATCCTCTATACGTCGGCCACCACCGGCCGGCCCAAGGGGGTCATGCTCACGCACGCCAACGTGATCTCGAACGCGTACGCGACCGTGCACCACCTGAAGATGAATCCCGACGACCGCGGCCTCTGCGCGCTGCCGATGTTCCACTGCTTCGGCCAGAACGCGATCATGAACGCCCTGGTGACGGCCGGCGGCACCATGGTGATGCACGAGCGGTTCGTCCCCGACGCCTTCGTGGACGCGATCGCCGCGCACCGCATCACGATTTTCTACGCGGTGCCGACCATGTACATCCTGTTCCTGGCCATGGAGCGGCCGCTCGACTTCGCCTCGGTGCGGCTCTACTTCTCGGCCGCGGCCACGCTGCCCACCGACGTCGAGCGTCGCTGGCACGAGCGCTTCGGGCGCTTCATCCAGCAAGGCTACGGCCTCACCGAGACCTCGCCCTTCGCCTCCTACAACCACGACGTCGCGTTCAAGCCCGGCTCGGTGGGCACGCCGATCGAGAACGTGGAGATGAAGATCGTGGACCCGGAGGACCGCGAGGTCGCCGACGGGGAGCTGGGCGAGATCGTGATCAAGGGGCCGAACGTCATGAAGGGGTACTTCGCCAACGCCGCCGCCACCACGGAGTCGATCCGCGACGGGTGGTTCCACTCCGGCGACATCGGCTACCGCGACGCCGACGGCTACTTCTTCATCGTCGACCGCGTGAAGGACATGATCAACGTCGCCGGCTTCAAGGTCTTCCCGCGCGAGGTGGAGGAGGTGCTGTTCCGGCACGCGGCGGTGAAGGAGGCGGCCGTGGTGGGCATCGCCGATCCCGTGCGCGGCGAGGCGGTGAAGGCGTTCGTGGTCCTCGTCGAGGGCGCCCGCGCGACGGCCGAGGAGCTGCAGGCGCTCTGCCGCGCCGCCGTCGCCGACTACAAGGTGCCGGGGCGCATCGAGTTCGTCCCGGCGCTGCCCAAGAACCCCACGGGCAAAATCCTGAAGAAAGACCTGCGCGCGCGGGGATAGCAGATAGAATGACCCGAGGAGGTGCGCCATGAGACGTTCCACCCTGGCAGTTGCGGCGCTCACGCTCGCGGCGCTACTCGCCCTACAGGCCGGTGAGGCATTCGCGCGCGCTGGCAGCGGCGGCAGCCGCGGCTCGCGCTCGTCGTCCGCGCCGGCGCGGCCGGCGCCCACGTCGCCCACGAATCCTTCGAGCCCCTCGCGGCAGCTCTCGTCGCCCACGCCCGCGCCGGCCCAGCCGTCGCGCGGTTGGATGGGCGGGCTCATGGGCGGTCTTGCCGGCTTCGCGCTCGGCGGGCTGCTCGGCAGCATGCTGTTCGGCGGCTTCGGCCACGGGTTTGGCGGCGGCATCGGCCTCTTCGAGATCCTCTTGATCGGAGGCGGCCTCTTCCTGCTCTTCCGCTTCATGAGCGCGCGGCGGCAGCAGCAGCAGCCGGCGTACGCCACGGCCGGGGCTCCCTATGACAGCAGCCCGTCGTACGGCAGCGCGTATGGCGGCGATGCGCCCCGCGAGACCGCGACGCAGGAGCCGACGGCGCCGGCCGTCGCGAGCGACCTCGATCGCGGCCTCGGCTACATCCGCTCGATGGACCCGACGTTCGATCCCGGCTTCGTCGCCGACGCGGCGCGCGGCCTCTTCGGCGACGTTCAGCGCGCGCTGACGGCGCGCGACATGACCCCCGTGAGCGGCCGGCTCACCTCGCGGATGTACACGGAGCTCACCGAGCAGTGCGATCGCCTGCGCGCGGCGCGGCAGACCAACCGCATGGAGGCGATGAACCTCCGGACGGCCGACGTCACCGAGGCGTGGCAGGAGTCGGGGCAGGACTTCGTGACCGTCCACCTCGCCGGCTCACTCGTCGACTACACGGTCGACGATGCCAGCGGCGCGCTGGTGGCGGGCGCGAAGGCGCCGCAGGAGTTCGAGGAATTCTGGACGTTCAGCCGCTCGGTCGGGCCGAATCCGTGGAGGCTGTCGGCCATTCAGAGCTCGTAGTCTGAGGTCCTTCGTGAGGCGGCCGGTGAAGTGGCTGGTGGGCGTCGTCGCGGCAGTGCTCGTGCTCGTCGTGGCGGCGCTCATCCTCGTGCCGATTCTCGTCGACACGCCGCGCGTGCAGGCGCTCATCGCCACCAACGCCTCCCAGGCGCTGGGCCGACCCGTGAAGTTCCGCTCGATGTCGATCTCCGTCCTGCCGCTGCCTGCCGTCGCCCTGCACGGCCTCGAAATCGCGGAGGACCCGCAGTTCGGCACGGAGCCCTTTCTGAAGCTCGAGACCGGCAAGGTTCGACTCAAGCTCCTCCCGCTGCTCACCGGTCGCGTCGAGCTCGGCGACGTCAAGCTGACGAAGCCGGTCATCGCGGTGATCCAAACCGCCGACGGCCGCATGAACATCTCGACGCTCGGCACCGGCGCCGGCACGAAGGAGCCAAAGGCGTCGGAGCGCGCGCCGCGCGGCGGCGGTGGTACGGGAGGAGGCGGCGCCGCGCTGCCGGCGGCGATCTCCATCGAGCACGGCCTCGTCGCCTACGTCGCACGCGGCAAGGGCGGGGTCACCTCGCAGTATCGAGTCGACGATCTCAACCTCACGCTGACCGGCGGCGCGCCCCAGCTCGCGTTCAAGGGCGACCTCAAGGTGAAGCCGGGCGACCTCGTCGTGAAGATCGCCGACGGCCAGGTCGCGCTCGACCCCGGCAA